>JAQBDA010000305.1:0-2561 GCA_032124675.1 Chloroflexota bacterium | reverse complement strand
CTGTGCCGGAGATCGCGGTCGAGCTGTATATCTCCGACAGCACTGTGCGAAGTCATGTCAAGAATATTTATGGGAAGCTCGGCGTACACCGCCGGCTGGATGCCATCAAACGAGGAGAGGAGCTTGGATTGCTGACTGGATATCGGGATGATTGATATCAAGAACCTGCAGAAGATCATCGGGCAGCAGACCGCCCTCGACATCGAGGCACTTCACGTGGCGCAGGGGGAAATAGCTGCAATCGTTGGATCGGCAGGCAGCGGCATCGAAGCGCTGTTCGACCTGCTGATCGGCAGATCGCTGCCATCCTCTGGGACTGTCCGATTAGCCGGGATCGATCCCAAAGATAGAGCAGCGTTCAGCCGGGCGGTGGGGGTGATGTTCTATGAGGACGGGCTTTACCAGCGCCAATCGCCATTGGGGAACTATACCCTGATCTGCCGGTTCTACGGGCTGCCGAACTCCCATGCGGTCGAGGTGCTGGCGCAGATCGGAATGGCAGACCAAGCCAACACCAGGCTGGGCAATCTCTCCAGCAGTATGCACCGCAGACTTGCATTCGGGCGCGCTATCCTGCACAAACCGCCGGTTTTATTGCTTTACGAGCCTTTCAACCGCTGTGATGAAACGGCGATAGCCTTGCTCGGCAGCTTAATGCGGCAGATGGCTGCAGGGGGTGCGGCGATCTTAATATTGGCAGATGACGCCGCTCACCTGACCGCACTGTGTGAGTCAATTTACGAGCTGCGCAATGGGCGTCTTTCTCAAGCCCACCACAACGGTGAGGCGAAGCATGAAATCTTTGGTTTTAAGATCCCGGTCCGCATCGATGAAAAGGTTGTCTTGCTGGACCCGGGAAGCATCCTGTACGCCGAAGCGGATAGCGGGCGTGCCCGCCTGCAAACGATAGACAGGAGTCTGCAAACTCAGTTCACGCTGAGTGAGCTGGAGCAGCGGCTCGCTCGCAGTGGATTCTTTCGCGCCCATCGCTCTTATCTTGTCAACCTGCAGCATGTCAAGGAGGTTATCCCGTATACCCGAAACAGCTTCACGCTGCGGCTGGACGACCAACCCGGCACCGAGATCCCGCTCAGCAAGTCCGCGGCCGGTGAGCTGCGAGAGCTTCTCGGCTACTGAGATGGTGGGTAAACATCTCCATTCGACCCCTTGAATAAGCCATTCAACCATTCCTGAGCGCCTTCTGGCGCTTTTTTGTTGCACCGGCTATCCTCATTATATATACTGGTTGCAAAAGCCGGATGAATATGGAAAGGTGGTAAAAGATGTATGCGATAGAAGTTCAAAATCTGAGCAAGGACTATAAGCACCTGCGGGCGGTGGATAACATCAGCTTCGCAGTACAGGGGGGGGAAATCTTCGGCTTCCTTGGACCTAATGGCGCCGGGAAGACTACCACGATCCGTATATTAACCGGGCAGCTGCGCCCGACCTCAGGGAGAGCCTGGGTGGTGGGCTGCGATGTGGTGGCAGAGCGAGATATGCTCAAACCGCAGATCGGGGTGGTGTTCGAATACCAGAATCTTTACCAGCGCCTGTCAGCGCGCGACAACCTGAACTTCGCTGCCAACCTGTACGGCGTGCCGAAGAGCAGGGTGGACATTGTCCTGGAGCAGGTCGGGCTGGCGGACCGGGCGGGTGACAGCTTGAAAAAATATTCCAATGGGATGAAGCAGCGGCTTCTGATCGGCAGGGCACTGCTTCACCAGCCGAAGGTGTTGTTCCTGGATGAGCCGACGCGCGGGCTGGACCCGAATGTGGCGCGTGGCATCCGAGGCCTGGTGGCGGACCTGGCCAGCAGAGGTGTGACAGTCTTCCTGACCACCCACTATATGGAGGAGGCCGACTCGCTCTGCAGCCGGGTGGCGATCTTGGATGAGGGAAGTATCGTTGCCCTGGATGCACCAGACGCTCTGAAGCAGGAATACCGCCTGGACGAACGAACTACGCTCGAGGATGTCTTCGTTAGTCTTACCGGACATGAGCTGACGGTATAGAGGGATACCTGGGGAACGCGAGGGAATGTGATGAAGGAACAGCAATCAATGTCACCGAGAACACTTATCTGGAAGCAGCCAAAATTTGGGGTAGATCACTACGAACTGCGCGCTGGTGAGAATCTGATCGGGGAGCTGTACTGGACAATGTGGCTCTCAGATCGGGCGATCGCCCGCTGCAGGTACGGCGAGTGGGAATTTGATCGGGTCGGCTGTTTACGGCAGCGGGTTCTCGCCATCGACAGCCGCAGCAGATTGCAAGCCGCCAGCTTCGAGATCGGATGGCTCTATCAGGGTGACATCCACCTGGCGAACGGTCGGGTTTACCGTTGGTGCCGCACGAAGGCTTTCCGCGATGCCTGGGCTGTTGTGGATGAGAAAGATGAACTTGTGTATGAGATTCAGATCGGGATGCGTTGGTTTAAGCATCAAGCAAGTGTATCCCTGGCTGTGGATAATCGTTATCCAGAACTAGATTTGCTGGTTTGCCTGGGTCTGTACCTGGGTATTTGCAGCATGCAGGATGCAGCCGCAGCGGTCGCAGCT
>JAQBDA010000304.1:0-3971 GCA_032124675.1 Chloroflexota bacterium | reverse complement strand
TCAGCCGGTATGCTCGGCTGCGGCTGCGAGCCTGACCCAGTGATACGATCACACCGTCCTCCATACTGATCAAGGGTTTAATGTTGAGCAGTGTGCCCACCAGGTGCTTTGCTCTCCCGATTCGCCCGCCCATATACAGGTATTTAAGTGTGTCGGCTGTCTGGATCATGCGTGTAACCGGTATCATCTGGCTGATAACAGACAGGATTTTCTCAACAGTAGCACCTGCCTGGGCAGCGCGGGCAGCCTCGATTACTATCCATCCCTGGCACATGGAGACATTGAGCGTGTCGACAACCTCGATCCGCAGGTCTGGATGGATATCTCTGGCCATCTCCCGGGCAGATATCGCTGCTTGGAAAGCACCGCTACCCTTTGAAGTCATGTGAATACTGATAATCTCTCGGTGACCGTGTTCTTCAGCCAAATCCGTGTACATTGTCAGATAGTCTCCCGGACCGGGGCTTGCGGTTGTCATTCGTTCATTGGCGGTCGCCAGCCAAGCATAGAATGCTTCGGGTTTAATCGTGACCATATCCCTAAGGACATCTGAGTCCCGGTGGATGTAATACGGAACCGAGTGGATATCGAGAGGTTCGAGCATCTCCTCAGGAATACTGGCACAGCTATCCGTGACGATGACCGGTTTAGCCATTGTTTATACTCATCAGATCCAGTATCGATGGGGCAATCTCAGCGATTGAAGAGAGGTTCTTGGCAAATCGTTTGCGAATGTCTGGCGGACCGATCAACAGGGCAGGGACGGAGTGCAGAGTGTGACGCCGAGTGCTTAAATCTTCCAGATTGCCGTGGTCTGAGGTGATCAATATCAGGTCAGAGGTACTCTCCCATACGTTTAACAAGCCGAATAGGACCTGGTCGAACTGTTCCAATAGGAGAACTGCCTGGTCCATATCCTGGCGGTGACCAGCGTAGTCGCTGAGCCAATACTCGAACATCGAGAAATGATACTGGGAAGCAAGATTCGCCAGCTTCTCACCTGCTTTGCGTTCCTCCAGGACAGGCGCATCCAAAAGTCCCAGGTGATCACGCCATCCCTGTGCGGTAAAATCCGCAGCCAGTGCCAGCCCCGCGTTAAGATCGAGATCCGTTTTTAGCTGCATACCCGCACTGGTTACCGCCAGTGGGATCGCCGAATATATGCGGCGACCTGAAGCAATGGCCTCGAAATAGCGTGGTGGATATGCGTTTAGCAATGCCGCGCTCAGCCCTCTCGATTTGAGGCTGTTAAACAGATTTCCGTTGTTAAGATGTTCTGCAACCGCTTTATCTGGTTTTGGCCCGTAATGATATCCGATGATTCCAGGCACATTCTGCCCGCTGAGCAGAGTCGCCTGTCCGGTGGCAGACTGCGGTAATCCTGGTACTCCCAAACAAGCATCCAATGCAAGTAGAGTTGACTTCGACCCAATGAATGGCGTAGTTCCAGCAACCAGCGGTTGACCCCCTAAGAGACTCCTCAAGACCGGCATTTCAGCCCGGACAAAGGGATTTAACTGCCTATCATCTTGCCCAAGGCCAACCCCATCCATGAATAAAAATAATATTCGGGTCATGCTTTTTCCAGGACGTTCTGAATGCGAAGATTCTTGAGTTTGAATAACATCCAGACCGAGCTGTGTTGTCCGCGATCAGTACCTTCCTGCCGAGAAATCAGTTCAAGATGCTGCTCGAAAGTTGTCATATCTTCTTTGTTAATACCAGTACTGTCTTGATCCACTTGCTGGAGGAAGCCATAGATGAGGAATGATCCTTCACGTGCTAATAAGTTTACCAGGTTGGAAACATAGACTTTTTTCCCAGACTTTGTCAGACTGTGGAAACATCCGATATCCAGGATCAGATCAAATCGTCCAGGCAAATCGTCCAGCCGGGTCACATCTCCAACGCGAAAATCTGGCTTAACGCCGGCCTGCTGTGCTTTTGCATTTGCTGAGAGAATCGCTCTGCGCACAAAATCAATTCCGGTTACCTCCCAGCCATGTTCGGCAAGAGTGATAGCATTGGTGCCAGTGCCACAGCCGATATCCAAGGCGCGCCCTGCTGGATGCTTACGAATAAAATCCATCAGCTCAGGAGGGGTTATGCCGGTATCCCAAGGGGGGTGTCGTAAATATGATAGGATATAAAAAAATCTTCTAAGCATCGAATAGATCTTCAATACATGAAAAAATGTGATATTTGGGTAGATATTGGCGGCCCAAATGTCCTTGCTCATCCATCTCCGGCACAAGTCCATAGATTTTAACCGAATTCTCTTTGACAAGGACGCCGAGATATCTTAAAATCAAGTGCTGTCTTAATCTTAGGTGTTATGCTGAGTAGGGTCTACCACCTCCTGATCGGCGTAAATCCTAAACCTATTGATTTCAGGAAAGGCTTCTTATGAAAGAATACACGACAGAGAATATCCGCAACATCGTCCTGGCTTCTCACAGCAGCTCCGGCAAAACCATGCTGGCAGAGGCATTTCTCCATTTTACCGGCGCCACTACGCGGCTTGGGAAAGTCGAAGATGGCTCAACGATCTCAGATTTTGAAGACGAAGAGCAACGCAGAGAGATTTCACTCTCTACGGCAGTGATCCCTGTTGAGTACAAGGATAATAAAATTAATTTTCTGGATACTCCCGGATATACCGATTTCGTTGGTGAGGTCATATCAGCAATGCGGGTTGCTGATGGAACCCTGATCCTGATCGACGCGGTGGCCGGGGTAGAGGTTGGAACTGAGATCGTTCTAGATTACTGCAATGACTTGGGCCTGCCGCGCTTGTTTGTGATCAATAAAATGAATCGCGACAACGCGAATTTCAGGAAAGCGGTGGAATCGGTCCAGACACTGACAGAGACCAGATTGATCCCTATCCAGCTGCCCTGGGGTGAAAAACTGGAATTCAAGGGAGTGATAGATTTACTGACCATGAAAGCGTATCCTGGTGATGGGGCCTCAAGCCAGGATATTCCAGCTGATTTGGTAGATGAAGCAGAGACAGCACGTATGGAGCTGATCGAGGCGGCAGCAGAAGGTGAAGACACCCTTCTGGAAAAATATCTTGAGGGTGAAGAGCTGACTGCCGATGAAATCAAGCGCGGTCTGCGGCAAGTGCTGAGCAGTAACACCTATGGGCTGGCGTGTGTTGCTGCAGGCTCAGCAGAGGTAGGGCTGGCGCCATTGTTAGATGCTGTGATTGATTTATTCCCATCACCAGCCGACAAAATGCCGGTAAAGGCGAGCGGTAAAAATGGAGAAGAAGAGCTGACCGCCACAGACTCAGGTCCGCTGGCTGCCTATGTCTGGAAAACAACCGCTGATCCCTTTGTGGGCAAGATCACCTATTTCCGAGTTTATTCTGGTATGGTAACTTCCGATTCCCGTATGTGGAACCAGAACAAGGGAGTCGAAGAGCGTTTAGGCACCATCCATATCTTGCGGGGTAAAGAGCAGATCGGGGTGAAAGTTGTACACTCGGGTGATATTGCGACCGTATCCAAGTTAGGAGATACCTCCACGGGTGATACGCTGTGTGATAAGGGTTATCCGCTCACACTGCCCGTTCCGGAATATCCAAATGCTCTCTACCAGGTGGCTGTCTCACCGAAGACTCAGGCCGACTCAGCAAAGTTAAGCCCGACCTTGACTCGTCTGTGTGAAGAAGATCCGACGCTCTCCTGGCACCATGAACCGAGCACTTACCAGACGATTTTACAAGGCATGGGGGACCAGCACATCGATGTAGCTATCCGGAAATCCGAGGCGAAGTTCCAGACAGCTTTACTGATGGAAATCCCCAAAGTCCCCTTTCAAGAGACGATCACCAAGCAAGGACAGGCAATGTACCGGCATAAAAAGCAGACCGGCGGAGCAGGACAGTTTGGCGAAGTCCATATGCGCGTCGAACCATTCGCCGATGAGGATTATGCCTTCTCTAACGATGTATTTGGTGGGGC
>JAQBDA010000303.1:0-6807 GCA_032124675.1 Chloroflexota bacterium | reverse complement strand
TGCCTGCTTTGGCATCATTGGTCAATTCGTTGTCGATCGGATCGAAGAAGCCCGCGAATACATAGTCCACAATGAAATCCTGGCATTGCACCTCGCCAGTACGGGGGATCCAGAAGTTGTCTGTGGCGCGCACGCAGGTGGTGTGCTTACCGACGTCAGCAGCTGCGGTGAATTCTGCAAACACATCTTCCTGCACCTCATCGAAGGCGCCGTCCAAGGCCGTCATCGGCAACCAGCCGCTCCACATTCCCCCGTCCAGATCGAAATCTGCCGAAGCGATATCCGAACCATAGGTGTCTTCGTCATCCACAGTGGCTGAAACGACCGCCTGCCCATTCAAATACACAGGCTGAGAGATGACCACATCAGACGTGACTAATGGGCCGAGCACGTCGTAGTGCCCAACGGTGATCTCAACCATATTGGTATCCTGGCCTGCCTGATTACTGGAGAGCAATATATCGCCCTCGATGCTGAAACCTTCCGTGAAGGTCAGCCCCATGATGTTCCAGGTTTTCAGCGTGCCTGGGGTGGTGGTGAAGTCATTGCCAATGGCGATGCCATCGATTTCCATATCGTTGAAAGCCACGCTGGTTCCTTTTGCCTTGTTGGACACTACGATCTTGATGTAGTTCAAGGGGCCCAGATCCCCCAGGTAGATGTCTTTGCAGTAAGCATGACTGGCCTGGATTGTTGTGCTCAGTATGCCGGTGGCTGGATCATAGCTGAAAGTTACATGGTTGCTGCTGGGTTTAGTCTTCCAGCTGCCGATGGGTGTGGAGCCACTGCAGGTTTGACCTCGGTTGAAATCGATATTCTCACTGCCAACAGGAAAGCCAGCCTCGCCTAATTCAGCTTCATAAGCCTTCGACGACCTGTCGTTGTTGAAGCTCTGGTATCTGACTGCTGCCTTATAATCGACTTCCAGATCATAGCCAAGACCCACTTCCGGCGTGCCTGTGGCTGCAAATGCGACTGCCAGCGGCACGCACAACAGAGCGGTTAAAGCCAATAAGTATAGAATTTTGTTTGCTTGCCTCATGGGTATTGTCTCCTTAATCGAGCAAGAAATTTGTTATTGGATGAACACAAATACCGTTGTTGAAATAACAAAAACCATTCCCATATCCCTCCTGATAGACTGCACCGATGGCGTGCTCGAAGAACCCTGCGAACATGCCGTTGGATAACTGTGTGTATCGATTGTCGCGTGAATGCGTGAACTGCCTGTGATAGCAGCGTGAAATTGACGTGAAATCCGGGCAGAGATTCACTCTGAACAGAATATAATTACAGGGTTTATTAGTAAATTTTCATCATATTTGTAATATTTTGTTAAGATATGACTGGTATCATGGTGGCAATTATCACAATAAACACCCTGCACGCGGGAGGCAAGCATGCAAAAGATAAGATCATCCGAGATCACACCCGAACACATCTACCTGAACCGGCGGCAGTTCATGAAAGCCGGTGCGCTGGCAGCCGGTGCGCTGGCATTGGCAGCCTGCGGGATCGAGCCGGGGTCATCCTCCGGTGCGACCACAGCCGTCACCGAAGCAGCGGCAGTCACCGAAGCACCGCCCCCCTCGGCCGGCGCAATGACCGATGAGCTCGGTGACCCGCTGACCGATTTCGAATCGGTGACCGGCTACAATAACTTCTACGAGTTCACCACGGATAAAGAGGGTGTTGCCCGGCTGGCGAAGGATTTCAAGACCCGCCCGTGGACGGTTGAGGTGGGCGGCCTGGTGAATAAGCCGCGCACCTTCGGCATAGAAGACCTGATGAAAGAGTTCCCCAGCCAGGAGCGCATCTACCGCCTGCGCTGTGTAGAAGCCTGGTCGATGGTCATCCCCTGGATGGGGTTCCCGCTGAAGAGCCTGCTGGAAGCGGTCGAGCCAACCGGGGACGCAAAATACGTGCGCTTCGAGACATTGATGGACGAGACGCAGTTCCCCGGACAGCGCAGCCGCTGGTATGAATGGCCCTACGTGGAGGGATTGCGCCTGGACGAGGCGATGCACGACCTGACGCTCCTCTCCACAGGTCTGTACGGCAAGGAGCTTCTGCCGCAGAGCGGTGCTCCGCTGCGCCTGGTTGTGCCCTGGAAGTATGGCTTCAAGAGCATCAAATCGATCGTCAGGATCGACCTGGTGGATAAGCAGCCCACCTCGCTGTGGATGGCGGCTGCACCAAACGAGTATGGCTTTTACGCCAACGTCAACCCGACTGTCAGCCACCCGCGCTGGTCGCAGGCCAGCGAGCGGCGCATCGGCGATCGCGGCCGGCGGGAGACGCTCATGTTCAATGGCTATGAAGAGGAAGTAACGGGTCTGTACGATGGCATGGATTTGAGTGTATATTTTTGAAGGTCCAGGAATAGGAAGTGAGTGAGAAGGGGGTAAGACGACAAGGCAACCAGGAAACAAGGGAATAAGGCGACAAGGAAACAAGGCAATCAGGCAATAAGGCAACCAGGCGACCTCCAAATCCCAAATCCCTAATCACCTAATCCCTGATCACTTCACCATCATGAAACTACCTCGCTTCACCCCCTTCCAGATCTTCGTCCACCTGGCATCGCTGGTGCCGCTGGCGCTGATCGTTTACCTGAGCCTGACGGATGGGCTATCCGTTAATCCGGTGCAGGACCTTACGCTGCGCACGGGTAAGGCAGCCCTGTGGCTGCTGGTGCTCAGCCTGGCAGCCACACCGGCGAACACGCTGTTCGGCTTCCGCCAGGGAATCAAGGTGCGCCGTGCCCTGGGGCTGTATGCCTTCCTGTACGCATCCCTGCATGTGATCGTCTTTTTCTACGTGGATTACGCCCTGGATTTCGCCCTCATATTGCAGGATGTCGGCAGCAAACGCTATGTACTGGTCGGCGCGGCGACCTTCCTGGTGCTGCTGCCGCTGGCGCTGACTTCCACCCGTGGCTGGATGAAGCGCCTGGGAAAGAAATGGAAGCGCCTGCACCAGCTGGTCTATCTGGCGGGCGTTCTGGCGGTGGTGCATTATGTGTGGCTGGTTAAGAGCGATATCCGCGAGCCGCTGGCTTTCGGGCTGGCGGTGGGGCTGCTGCTGCTGGCACGCGTCCCGGCAGTGCGCCGCCCATTGAGCGGCCTGCACATGCAGATGCGCGGGCGTTTACGGAACTTGCGGGCATCGCAGGTTTAGGCGATTATTATAACGATGCCTTGCTTGTCCCGCCGTCGAACTGGTGCTGCGTCTCTACGCATCCATCACTGTGATCCGGATCCAGTCGTACCAGGTCTCGTCCACATCCGGGACGTTGAGATAACCGATCTTCAGCCCGCGGCCGATCTGGTAGTTGTCCGCCCATAGCTGGATCTCGCCAGGCCCGAAGGGGTGCATCTCGAAATGCCCGCTCTTCTCGTCATCGATGTGAAACTCGACCTGCTGCGTTCCTTCGTTGATCCATGACCATTGCATGCTGTAGGTGTGCCAGGCTGATACGTCTATGTCACTGAGCGTCTGCTTTTCCTGGATGGACAGGCCCAGTACGGTCTCGATCGCCAGCCCGCGGATATAGGCGTCGGAGGCACCGCCCAGGTAAGAGAACCCGAACGAGCGGAACGGCTTGACCATGATGCCCGTTTTCGGATCGAAGGTAGCCACCTCCTGCACCCAGATACCGGTTGATCCGTGGAATCCAGGGCTGATTTTCACACGGCACTCCACCAGGATCGACTGCCCGGGTGTGGGCATGAACCCGCCCATGCCGACAATGTAAGCATTGTTGTATTTACCTGCTGCAGCGGCTCCCTTCTGCCATTTCGAACTCTTCTGCTCGAAATTCGGATCGTGCCTGACCTGGAGCTTGAGGCTGCCATCCTGAAGGAGGATGCTCCCAGCTTCCCCATGCGGAGGGGCAGCGACGCGGCCAGAACCGTTGATGAAGGCGATATCCCACAGCTGCGTTCCGCCGTCAAAACCTTGCGCGGCGGGTAAGATGGTGCTGCCATCCGAAAAATGCTCAACCAAGGATAGGGGATTGGTATACCGCTCAGCACGCTGGCGCACCTCACGGGCGTCGGCGCGGTCCTTGCGATAATACAGCCGGGCAAGCTTCAGCGCCAGATTATCGACCAATGGCGTTTTTACTTCAGGTTGTGTCGCCATATTCGTCCCTCCCCATACGCGGCTGCTAAAGGTCCAGGACGCTGCCCAGGCCGCGGCGCAGCCCGACAAAAGAATCGACCTTGCGGATTGCTAAGAGAGCGCCGCCAACGTAGGGTTCGGCGCTGCTGCCCGAATCGTGGCGCAGCGTGAGCTGCTGGTCGGGCAAGCCAAAGATGATCTCCACCGAGATGGTATATCCGGGCAGGCGGACGGAGTGGACCTGCGACCCGGCGAGGCGGGCACCGCGCGTCTCGACAACGCCTTCGGTTTCTTCCAAGGGAACGGTAAGCTCAGAAGGTTTGATTTTTGACAGGCGTGCAGCCAGCTCACGAGCCGTCCCGCTGGGCGCATCCCGTTTGCCATCGCTGGCATAATCAATGATCTCCCATTGGGGAACGTACTGAGCAGCAATCTCGGCGAATTTCTGCAGCAGTACGGCAGTGAGCGCAAAGTTGCCCACCGCCAGCAGTCCGCGCTGCTGTCCTTCGGCAGCCGCTTCCAATTCGGCATAATCGGCGTCGGTTAACCCCGAGGTGCCGATCACGACATGGGCGCCGTTTTTCAGCGCTGACAGGCAGTTGGCTTTAGCGACCCCAGGTTTTGTGTACTCGAAGAAGACATCGCAAGGTTGGGCGAGCGCCTCGGGGGCAATGGCATAGACCGGGCAGTTCAGACCTGGCTCAGACAGCACATCGCCCAGGGTCCGCCCGGCATGCGTGCGCGATACCGCTGCCACCAGCTCGATATCCTCAGTGTGTGCGATGGCGCGGGCAAGGGCTGAGCCTGCCCAACCTGTTGCACCTGCTAAACAGACACGGATTGGCATGCTTTCTCCTTGTGTAGGACAAATTGGCAAATTGTCCTACGTCTGTGGTGAATATAAATGCTCTGTGCTCTCTGTGTCTCAGTGGTGAAACCTACTCCAGCGGCGTCATCTGGGCGGTAAAATGCCGCAGCACAGGCGGCGCCCAGGTGATCTTCATCCCTTTGATCTGCTCTCGATCCTCGAATATCCGGATAACGCTGTTCGCCACCAGGCGCAGGTGGTTGTCGGTGTACACCCGGCGCGGCACCGCCATGCGCACCACCTCCAGCGGGGCGAAGATGATCTCGCCGCTCTCCGGGTGCTCGCTGCCGAAAGCCAGCTGCCCCAGCCCGACCGCCCGCGTGCCGCTGTCCACGTACAGGGCCGCGGTGAAAGCCTCCGCCGGGAACTGCTCCTGGGGGATGTGGGGCAGGAAGCGCTTCATATCCAGCATGACGCAGTGCCCGCCGAGCGGCAGGAGCAGCGGCACACCGGCATCCTTGAGCAATCCTCCCATGTAATGCACCTGGCGCACGCGGTTGGCCAGGTAGTTCTCGTCCAGCACCTCGCTCAGCCCGATCGAGAGCGCCTCCAGGTCGCGCCCTGCCATGCCGCCGTAGGTCAGGAAGCCTTCCAACAGGATCAGGTGCTGCTGTGCCAGGCGGAAAGTGGGCTCGTCGTTGAGCGCCAGGAAGCCGCCAATATTGACCAGCCCGTCTTTCTTGGAGCTCATCGTGCAGCCATCGGCGAGTGAGAACATCTCGCGGGCGATCTCTTTGACCGACTTTTGCGCATAGCCAGGCTCACGCTGCTGGATGAAGTAGGCGTTCTCAGCGAAGCGGGCCGCGTCCAGGTAGAACGGCAGCCCGTAGTGGTCGGCGACTTTGCGCACGGCGCGCAGGTTCTCCATCGAGACCGGCTGACCGGCGTTATTGTTGCAGGTGACCGTGACCAGGATCAGCCCGACCTGGTGCTGCCCGTGTTCCTGGATGTAGGCTTCCATACGTTCGATGTCCACATTGCCTTTGAACGGCAGCTCGACTTCCGGCTGCAAGCCTTCGGTGTGGATCAGGTTGACTGGCAGGGCCTGCTTGTTCTCCACATGTGCGTGGGTGGTATCGAAGAGCATATTGGAGAGCGCCGCCTTCCCCGGGCGCAGCAGGATGCTGGTCAGGATATTCTCTGCCGGGCGGCCCTGGTGGGTGGGCAGCACGTATCGATAACCGGTGATGTCTTTGACCGTCTGTTCCAGGTGGAACCAGTTGCGGCAGCCGGCGTAGGACTCATCGCCGGTCATCAGTCCAGCCCACTGGAAGTGGCTCATGGCGGAGGTACCGCTGTCAGTCAGCAGATCGACGAAGACTTCCTCGGAGGGGATGCTGAAGATATTGTAATGTGCCTTTTGCAGGGTTTCCTGGCGCTCGAGGCGAGTGGTGATTTTCAGGGGTTCGACGACTTTGATGCGGAAGGGCTCTGCTTCAAGGGTTGGGGTCATTTGACTCGGGCTCCGGTGGATGGGTTGTTTGGTTTGATAATAAATATTCACCGCAGAGACACAGAGAACGCGGAGAGATCAATACAAGGTAGAGAGCTACTCAGGCATCTGGTGGATGATGTCCATGGTCTCGATGCTGACCGTGCAGACGCGGCGCAGCAGGTCGATGACGAATTCTTTGTAATCGGCGAAACGGTAGGTGTTGAATTTCTCGCGGATGGTCGGATCGCGCGGTTTTTTCTCTTTGTAACGCTCCAGCACCCATTCCAGGGCTGTATAAGTGCCCAGGCGGTACTCCCAGGCTTGCGGTGGGACGCCTGGGTTGATGGCTTTACGGCTCAGCTCGAGAAATTCAAGCAGT
>JAQBDA010000302.1:0-5088 GCA_032124675.1 Chloroflexota bacterium | reverse complement strand
CTGGATACGTTCCATGAAGCGGCGACCTTTCTCATAATTAAATCCACAGCCTTCAAATATCACTGCGTTGTGATAATACAGCGGTTCTACAAAGTAAAGGTCGTGTCCCAAGCTCTCCACAAAGGTCTCGAATGCCTGGATAGCAGGGCCGAGCAAACGCAGGCCGCGGCGAATCTGCCCCGGTGCCAGCCCGTAATCCATAGCTGCGATCTCCGCATCCAGGTTTCGTCCGTAAGTCCCAAATTGGTCGGGGTGCCATCTGGCAGACGGTCGACATCGAATCGTGGCGATGCAGGGTCGTTGAGCACATACAGCAGGACATGGATTTGCCCATTGAGTGTATCGGTGATATGGCCATACTGAACCGGGTCGAGGAATCCTGCCAGGTGGAAGAGCGAGATCTCGGTCGAAACGCTGCCCGCTGGACAATCCAGCACCAGCAGGTCGGTCCCGTCAGGATCGATAAAGTCAGGCTGTATATCCAGACGTTTGACCAGCTCGGGTGGAACCAGTCGCCTGTATATATCCCGCTTATCTTCAATAGGAAGCTGGTTGATGCCGCTGATCGTGGACAAGCTCACAGAAGAAGAATAGTTCATTTGACTCACCTGTCTCGTCTGCGAACCTGACGTTCTATCTCTCTCTGGGCATCCCGCCGGGCAATCTCCTGGCGTTTGTCGTACTGCTTCTTGCCACTGGCAACAGCAATCTCAACTTTAGCCAGACCTTTCTTCAGATAGACGCGCGTCGGTACGATCGTGACACCTTTCTTACGCACGTCGTCCCAAAGACTGCGGATCTCCCTGCGGTGTAAGAGCAGCTTGCGGGGGCGGCGGGGTTCGTGGTTGAAGGTGCTGGAATGTTCGTATGGAGCGATGTGGGCATCCACCAGCCAGGCGTCCTGCCCGTCGATCTGTACATATGCCTCCGCGAGGCTGATCCTGCCGGCACGGATAGATTTGATCTCGCTGCCCATCAAGGCAATACCCGCCTCAAATCGCTCGCCCAGGAAATAGTTATGGGCGGCTTTGCGGTTGGTTGCTACGACTTTTATATCCATGGTCGTCTGGATTCTATCACGATCTATGACGCGCTGCGTAAAAATGCGGCTACATGAGCGGTATTTACGGTTTTATCAGGCAGGAGATGTTTTATTGGGAGGCTGCCGGTGTCTTGGTTCACCCGCCAAACATCTCTGTGATCAGCAAGTGGATTTGACCCCAATCGGGGAGCAGGATGCTGGCACCCAGGTCTGTAGTATATGGTGTTACCATCGTGCGCTGGATAGTGCGGCTGTCGATTCCGTCTGGACCGGCACGCAGCAGTGCCACCGTTAGCCGCGGCCAGAGCCAAAAGGGTAAGTTCGTGTCGACTGATCGCATGAAAGCCAGTGTCATGCCAGGCAGCCGCGGCCAGTAGACCGGATTGAGCATCTGGCGCAGGATGGATTTGACGAGAAGCTGACCCTGTTCCATGCGGAAAAAGTCATCCGAGCCCATCCTGCTACGAGCGAAAGCCAGGGCTTTATTGCCGGTCAGATGATGGCGACCGGCGGGATAGCCTGCCATGGATTCCTGCAGGTCGATGGTCACACCCCCAAGTGCGTCAACAACGTCCTTGAAACCTTCGAACTTGACCCGCAGGTAGTAGCTTACCCCCAGTCCAAAATTCTGGCGAATCGTCTCCAGCGCTTTACCAGGACCGGCTCCAGGCTGCTGAGCTTCAGCGAAGAAGTGGGCTGTGTTGATCCGGTTTTCACCGATGCCCGGGATGTTCACCCATAGATCACGGGGAATCGATAACATCGCTACCTGTGGTTTTAACGGGTTGATGGACATAAGGATGATGGTATCGCTGCGCCCAGCCAGACTGCCAGGAGGAGCATAATCAATGCCTAAGATGAGCAGGTTTGTACGCATGGGTGCGAAAAAATACACGCCCAGCGTTAATACCAACGCAATCAACCCGAGCACGAATATCCCACAGCCGAATGTCGAACAACCGGAGCGTCGCCTTTTGAGGCGCTTCCGTCTCGGAGGCGGCATTGGTCGCCGGGGAGCAGGTCCCGGGGGCGGCTTAATGACTTGAGTTGGTGCCCAAGGATCAGTGGTATCTGGCGGCTCGTAAGAGCCTGGCGACTGTGGCGGCCGGTAAGGTGATTGGTAAGTTATCAAGGTGTGCCTGTTCCCAGCAGCAGTGAAGCGGCTGCCTGAATTAAGAGATCTGGACCATCAGTGCCATCAGTCTCTATGACGATATCTGGCTGTAAGCCAGTGCCGCTAAATGACGGTTCGAGGTCTGGTATCCACCATTTGGCTGAAGTGACGTGCAGGCTGGAGCCGTCATCCAGGTCGAAGATGAGCTGGATGGTGTCTTTCCCATAGGTGCTGGAGCCGATCAGCTGCGCTCTTTGATGAGCTTTCAACGCACCGGCGATGATTTCGGAAGAACTGGCGGTATTATGGTTGACAAGCACCGCCAGGGGGATATCCTTCAGCGGTCCAGGTTTTTCGACACGGAAGACCTCGATATCCTTCCCCCGATACTGCTGTTGGATGATCTCCCCTTGATCCAGGAACAGGCGGGCCGTGTCGATGCCCGCGGTGAGCAGACCACCGTAATTATCCCTCAGGTCCAGCAAGTACGCCTGCGCTCCACGCTCACTCAGATCACTTACCGCGGTCACGACCTCATCCGGGGTGCTCGCCGCGACGACATTGACTTCGATCACACCCAAGCGGGGTTCATCTGGATCGATATGCCAGGTCACCGATGGCAGGGGTATCTCCGCTCGTTTAATTCTGAACTGCAAAAGGGTTGAATCCGGGGGGCGGATAATGTTTATCTCTACCCATTCTCCGACCGGACCGCGCAGCGCAGCCTGGATCGTCTCCATGGCTGTCTCTGCGGTGATATCCAACCCGTCAACTGAGACCAGACGATCACCTTCCATGACACCTTCATTCTCCGCCGGACCACCTGGTATCGGGTACAAGACGACTCGATCCTGGCTGTCGTTGCCCAAGCGAACCCCGATTCCGCCAAAACTGCCTGCCAGGGTGTCGCTCTGAAGCTCGTGCTGGACAGGTTCTACGAAAATCGTATAAGGGTCGTTATATGTCTGCACCATACCGCGAATCATGCCATATTCCAGGGCAGGATCGGCGGGCAGGTCTTTCCAGCCATTATCTCGAAGGATACGGTAGGCGCTGTTCAAGATCTGCCAATCAGAGAAGCTGTCATTCATAGCTGATTTGACCACATAGCCGGCGGCAAATCCGGCTGCGGCAACCATCAATATGATGATCGTCAATAGATACGCGCGTTTAAAATCCATCTTACCCATCACTTCCTAATAGGACCCGCTCTACCAGAACAATAAGGGTGTAGTTTATCATGACTCCTCGATCTGGAGGTATGCTGCTGCTGTTGCCTGTTTGCTGGTAAACTGCTGGATGAAACCTTAAAATTTACGCTATTCCGGCGAATAGTTATTGACATTGCAGGTAAATTTCTGTATATTTAATATGCTTGAAAGGAGTTCTGGTCAACACACCGCCTCCTGGATAGCCAGGGAGCCCCAAGGAATTGGAAGGCAAACCTGCCTGAGCGGAAGCTTGGACTGGTATTTTGGATGATCTCTCCCCGAGATCACTCCACGGATAACCCACTTATGGGTAACGAATTCCAGGAGAGCAGACGCACCCTGGATGTGGGTGACCTTTGTTGGTGAGCTGGTAAGCGTTTTCGCAAGCAGAAAAGGCCCAACAGCAAATCAATAAAGCACCGCAGACAGGGATCCGAAGGAATGGGATATTATCTGCAGTGCTTCATGCATAATGGGGCATTTTGCTGGACACCCACCGGCGGAGTGGCAAGTGAGCCAATAGGTTACTCGGGGCCCCTGTTATTATTCAATCGGGTTTATCCTCGCCCTCAGTTTTATTCTGGAAAACATGCGGCTTGAGCAGGCCAACAAATGGGAGGTTGCGATAGCGCTCCTCATAATCAAGACCGTAGCCAACCACGAAGCGATCCGGCAAGTCGAACCCGACATAATCAACCGGTACATCGATCAGGCGTAGTTTACTCTTATTGAAGAGCGCACATACGCGCAGGCTTTCAGGCTGGCGCATGCGCAAGGTTTTCAGCAGATAGTTCAGGGTCAGCCCTGTGTCTATTACATCCTCCACGAAGAGCACATGCCTTCCGGCGATAGGCGTTTCCAGGTCTTTTAGCAGACGAACCAATCCCTGGTCGCGTGCCTCTGGTGAATAGCTGGAGACAGCCATAAAATCTACTTCCACCGGGACGGTGATCGCTCTCAACAGGTCAGCCATAAAGCACAATACGCCCTTCAGGACTCCAACCAGCAAAGGGTTTTTTCCGGCATATTCTTCGGAGACCTGCTCACCTATCTTGGATATCCTGGTTTGGATATCGACTTCGGAGAGAAGTACCTGGGAGATATCCTCGGTCAGAAGGCTGAATTTATCAAGCTGGTCAGAATTCATGTTTGAGGCAATAGCTGATTGCCAGCGGGTTGGGCAGCAGTACCAGCGATATTCGCCGCTTCATCGTCCAGGCCGTACTTGATCATCAAGTCGCGCATTTCGCGTCGTTTGAACAACTTGATATTGACGTCAGGGTACAGTTCTTTCATGCGGCGGACTTTGTGGTTTTTCTTGGTGGTCAATTCAGGTCGCAGGGTCGTCAGCTCGATATACAGGTCCTGCTGGGGCAAATAGAAATCGGGGGAGAAGGCCTCGATCACATCCCCCTGCTCATCCCAATGCAGGGGAAAGGTGCGAGGTTCGTATAGCCACTCGATTCCATAATAATCGAGGATTCTTGCAAAGGTGACTTCAGCTTGGTGCGCAAAATCTGGCTGTGATTTGGTACTCTCGGCTTTTAGTATCGGATTCTCAGTTTTCTTGGTCGATGCTGGCATAAGGTTCATCTAATATTACGTCAGTTCGGGATAAAGACGGATGAGAGGTTTTGGGGTTGTTGTTTGGGGTCTCCACCCCCCAAGAAAAACCCCACACTTGGCTTAAACCGAATTCAGGTTAATATAAAATGAGTTAA
>JAQBDA010000301.1:0-10957 GCA_032124675.1 Chloroflexota bacterium | reverse complement strand
TGCCACACAACTGGAGGCAGCGGCACAAACGTACAGCCCGCTTTCACCAGCTATAACAACACCTCGACCAGCATCTTCAAGCACGATGTCTATACTGTGAACGGTGTGCACAATGTTGGGGAGAACATGGGTGGCAGCTTTGGTGGTGCAAATCGCCATGTCGAGTGCGAAGATTGCCACGAGCCTCACGACGCGACCCGCGGAAGCACATCACCTCCCGCTCTCCAGGCGGAGATGTTTGCAGTATCTGGAGTCGACCCACAGTGGGCTGGCATCGGCCTGCCATCCGGCTACACCTGGATGGTGCAGGCAGAACGCGAGTATCAGGTTTGCCTCAAATGCCATTCCGGCTTTGCTGCACTGCCCGCCTATCGACCAGATGGCTGGAATGGCAGCGCAATTGTGGCGAACGGGCTGTTCAAACTGGATAACAGCAGCACGCGCCAGGTACCCGACTATCGCGATATGGCGATCGAATTCAATCCCAACAATGCCAGCTTCCACCCGGTGGTCGCCCAGGGTCGCAACCAGTCGATTCCGTCTGGCAGCTTTGTTAACGGCTGGTCTCAAACCAGCCTGACATACTGTAGTGACTGCCATAACAATGCAAACGCGGCTTCTCAGGGAATTGGACCCCACGGCTCCCCCCGCCTGCATATCCTGGATCAAACCAGCAACTACACCACTGTTGACAATAATATCCGCCTGGCATCAGGGGAGATATGTTTCAAATGCCATGATTACACGACCTATGCAGGCGATGGCGTGGGATCCAACACTCTGTTTCGGGATGGCAGCGATAACCTGCACAAGAAACATGTGGCTGAAGAACGAGCGCCATGCTATCTGTGCCATGATACTCATGGCAGCGAACAACTGCACTTGATCAATTTCGATACATCCAGGGTATCCATTACAGGTACGAACCGGAACAGTCAAAATGCCTGGGAGCTTGTGGGAAATACCAGGACGTGTTATCTCGCCTGTCACGGCAAATCCCACGGCAGCAGCGAGAGCTACACCCCTTAAATTGTTTTCAATTTGCGGGTTTTGAAGCTGTTGTAGTAGCCATCAGTGTGCTCGCATTTCAGATTGTCAAACAAACTGCATATCCGGGCTAAAGTCTCGCTCGGATGTGCAGTGTTTATTAGCTATAGCTGCAATGCACTGCTATAATAGGCAAACCGCCAAAATATTTTAACAATATGTATCAGCACGAACGGCGGTTTGCTTAGGAATAATTTTGTCGTTGGCCTCTTTAAACACGGCACTATGTATACCAGCACGGGTGATCACCGAAAACATCAACCGGTGAAAACCGACGATGAATCTATCTAGGAGAACAATATGAACAGAAGGCGTAGAACTAGTTTAATTGGCGGGATCATACTGTTGCTGCTGGGCGGGTGGCTGCTGGCACTGCAGATCGTACCCGGGCTGGATGCATTGATCGACATCGACTTCTCCTGGCCGTTGTTCGTCATCGCCGCCGGGGTTATCCTGCTGATCTTCGGCCTGCTGGCCGCGGAGCCGGGAATGGCAGTGCCTGCCTGTATCGTGGGCGGCATCGGCCTGCTGCTGTATTACCAGAACGCCACCGGCAACTGGGCAAGCTGGGCATATGCCTGGACGCTCATCCCGGGGTTCGCCGGGGTGGGTGCCATACTGGCCGGCATCCTGGGGGATAACCGGTCCAAATCGATACGCGATGGTCTCAACCTGATCGTGATCAGCGCAGTGATGTTCGTCATCTTCGGGTCATTTCTCGGCGGGCTGAACCTGCTGGGCAATTACTGGCCAGTTTTGTTAATCTTGCTTGGCTTGTGGATCCTGGTGCAGCCATTTTTCCGCCGGAGGCGTGTTTGACCAGCAAGGCTTTGAAAATTAAAAGTTTGATCCTCAAGGCCTTGAGGATCAAGGCGCTAATATTCGATTTCGACGGACTGGTCATCGACACGGAGTCTGCCGTCTTCCAGTCCTACCAGGAGATCTACCACGCCTACGGGTATGAGCTGTCCCTGGAGCGCTGGGCGCAGGGTATCGGTACGACGGACAGCGATTATGACCCGTATGCCGACCTCGAAGCCCTGTTGGGACACCCACTGGAGCGCGCCGTACTTCAGTCTCAGCAGCGCCAGCGCGAAGCAGAACTGATCGCCGCTATGCAGCCACTGCCCGGCGTGCAGGACTACCTGCAGGAAGGGACGCGACTAGGGTTAAAGATCGGGATGGCATCCAGCTCGTCCTGCGATTGGATCAGCGGGCATCTCGCCCGGCTGGGCTTGCTGGATTATTTCGACTGCCTGATGGGGCGTGACGACGTGCCGCGCTCCAAGCCGGACCCGGCACTCTACCGGGAGGTGCTGGACTGTTTGGGCGTCGAGCCTAATGAAGCAGTGGTCTTCGAGGATTCGCCCAACGGCGTGCGCGCTGCAAAAGCAGCGGGCATCTTCACTGTGGTGGTGCCCAACCCGATCACCCTCCAACTCTCTTTGGACGGCTCTGACCTGCGCCTGGAGTCGTTATCTGAACTGCCGCTGGAAGCGCTGCTGGAAATAGCGGCAGGGGGCTAAGCCTTCTTTGCACATCGATTTACTGGCATATACTTTACTCAAATTGCAATAAGATCACTCCCCATTAACTGGGGAGTGATCTTATTAGGAACCATTTGTGCCACCCCATCGTCATCTTGTATAAGGAGACAAAATGAAGAAGATAACCTTATTGTTACTCGTACTGATCCTATCCGCTTGCTCGCTTGCCAGCAGCACCGAACTCAGACGCAACCAGACCAAATGGGAGAATGCGAATATCACTCACTATCGGTTCCAATTGAGTGTGGGCTGCTTCTGTCCAGTCAGTGGCCTGATGCCAATGACTGTGGAAGTGCAGGATGGTGAAGTTGTTTCGATAAGCGATGTAAATGGAGATAACTACCCAACAACCGATCCGATGAGCGAATTCATCCTGAAATATGCGACGATAGACCGCCTCTTCTCGGAACTGGGATCTGAGGCTGTCCGAGGTGCTGACAAACTCAGCGTAAACTACGACCCTACGTACGGCTTCCCCACCGAAATTACCATCGACTTCATCGAGCTCGCCATGGATGATGAGCTGTATCTCTCGGTCTCAGCGTTTGAACCGCTTCCATGAGCCGGGAACAACTGTTTGGACAGGAAGGAAAGGATATTGGAATAAGGCTTATCCTTGACCGGGGTTAAGATGTCTTAAAGGTGACCCAGAGGCAACCATGGTATAACCAACCCATGGACAGCTACAAATCTCTGCGCGGCATCAAGTGGCTCATCTCTGCCGTGCTGGTGACATTTATCGTCTCACAGGCAATCGTTAATACTCCAGCAAATATCTCCCGGGCTTCCAGCCGCACACCCATTTGGGGCGCCAAGCCGGTGCTCTCCTACTTCGCCCTGACGGCCAGTCTGTCGGAGACGATGCGCGCCGATTTAAGTCTCTCCGAAGGCGAGTTTGTGACCATCCACCGCGCCGCGCAGCAGGAAGCCGATCATCTGCGTACCCTGCAGGCTTCCAGCCTGCCTATCATTCAGGACGAAGACCTGTCCCTTCCGGAGAAGCAGGCGCAGATCGCCGCCAGCGGCTACAACCAGCGCGTGCTGGATATCCTGGCAGCCTCCCAGGCGCAGCTCGAAAGCGAGCTGGACACGGCCACCTACGTCCGCCTGGTGGACTGGATTGAACTGCGCTGGCCGGAGGAACAGGATTTGCACGGCACAGCTTCGCCAGAACGGAACGCCGGGGCGCGCAGCTACTCGATCTATGCCACGCGCTTCGACGCTGCATCTTACATCGTCGCCCTGCCGGACGGCTGTCTGAAGATCGCCAACGGTGGCAACCACCTGTGCGATGACAGCGGCTACGCCAGCGGGGAGAACTACTCGGTGCGCCTGAGTTATAAGAATACCACCACGGCAAAGGTGGGTGACTCCGGCCCGTGGAACGTGGACGATAACTACTGGTCGGGAGTGGACGACCCGCAGCCGCGCCGCTTGTTCCCCGACCTGCCGGTTGGGATGCCGGAAGCCCAGGCGGCTTACTTCGATAACTACAACAACGGCAAGGACCAGTTCGGGCGCACGGTGACCGCCCCCTTCGGCATCGACCTCAACCGGGATGTGAGCATCGACATCGGCTTGAACCCGGGCGTCAACGACTGGATCGAGGTGGCATTCCTGTGGACGGAGGGCTGGGACGATATCCAGTCGAAGTATGTGCTGCTCAAATCGCCCTCCACGCTGACCCCGCCCTACAGCGGGGATATGTGCGTGACCGCCTGGCACCGCATCAGCGGCTACGACGAGCATGCCTACCTGACCCTGAATGTGACCAGCACCGCCCTCTCCACCAATTGGGCGGTATGGAAGCCCAATTTCCCGTCCTCCGGAGCGTATAAGGTGCTGGCATTCGTGCCCGACCACCCACCGATCGACTGGCTGTGCCCCTCGAAGGAAATCCCGCGCGACACCGGGGACGCCAGCTACACCATCCAGCACGCCGGCGGGACGAAGACGGTCAGCCGGAACCAGGGACCGCTGGCTAACATGTGGCTCGACCTGGGCACCTACGATTTCTCCAAGGGCAGCGGCGCGCAGGTCAAGCTGACCGATGTCACCGGCGATGAGAGCTATTCACGTACGGTGGCTTTCAGCGCCTTGCTCTTCCTGAGCCTGGACTACCCGGACCCAACCCCGGTGCCGACACCCACCGCTACACCAGCCCCCACACCCACCCCGGCGCCGTTCGTCTGGATTGGCAGCGGCATCGCCCCACCCAGCACCATGATCAGCATCCCGGTCGGGTTAAGCCACCTGCAGCCTCCCGGGCTGGGCGTCGCCAGCATCGATGTGCAGTACGACCCGGCGCTTCTGCAAGCGGTCTCCTGCCAGCCGGACCCGCAAGGCATTTTCGACAGCCAGAGCTGCGACCCGGCCTTCGAGCAGGACGGGGTCAACCCCGACATCCTGAGGTTCGGCCTTGGCTCGGTCAACGGCGTCAGCGGTAACCCCACGCTGGCGGAGCTGGGCTTCCTGGCGGTCGGCCCGGAGGGAGCGGCTGCACCCCTGGGCGTAATCATCCAGGTCTTCGAGACCCCGGCGGGTGGTACGATCTCCATGCCTGCCTTCGGTGGGCTGGTTTGCATCGCCCCCTGCCGCAATTTGTCCTATCTGCCGGCGCTGCTGCGCGGGCTGCTCCTGCCGTGATCCGCTCACCATCCCGGATGCTCCAACCAGCTTCCGGGATGGTATCAGCAAGGTTATAAATGGCAGGATTCGACCTGCCATTCTTCCCTACCCACCTCCCCAGCGTTCAATAAAAGCCGTTTTCGGGATAAAATCAGGCTTGTATTTATCGCCGGAAATCGATAGATGCTGTGCTGTGCATTAATAACCGCTAAGAGGCGAAGAACGCAAAGTTTTGTTATTGAATCTCTTAGCGCCCTTTGCGACTTTGCGGTTAAATAAAGATGGCATCAAATACCAACCTGACAAGGAAATCTACATGCCCAGGAAAATCAAAACCATCACCAACCCGCGATTGAAGCTGGATATCCTCAGCCCGCAGGACATCCTCAACCTGCATACCGCCACCCTGGCGATCATCGAGCGCACGGGGGTGCGCTTCCCCTCCGAGAAAGCGCTGCGCATCTGGGAAGCCCACGGCGCCAGTGTGGATTGGGATACCATGATTGTCAAAGCGCCGGGCAAGCTGATCGAAGAGGCGCTCAAGCAAGCTCCGCCCGCGTATACGCTTGCAGCCCGGGATGCCTCCCAAGACCTGCCCCTGGACGGAAACCACGTCTTCGTGGGCACGGACGGCTGCGGGGTGGAGGTGATCGACCTGCACAGCGGTGAGAAGCGCCGCTCCGGTCTGCAGGATGTGGTCGAAATCGCCCGCGTGGCGGATTATACCGAAGAAGTCGGCTTCCACTGGGTGGCGCTCTCGGCACAGGACCGCCCGCCGGAGACACGCGGCCTGCACGAGCTGAAAGCTATCTGGGAAAACTCCACCAAGCACGTGCAGACCGAGAGCATCTATTCCGAAGAGGAGGCGCACGCGGCGGTCGAGATGGCAGCCCTGGTCGCCGGAGGACGCGAGGCGCTGCGGCAGCGTCCGGTGCTGTCGATCATGCAGTGCACCGCGCCGCCGCTGGGCCAGGACGGCGGCAGCGTTGATGCGGCTCTGATCGCCGCCGAAGCCGGGCTGCCGGTGGGGTTCATGACAATGTCCTCCTGCCTGACCACCGGCCCGGCGACGCTGGCGGGCACGCTGGCGGTCGGCAACGCCGAGGTGGTCAGCGCCACCGCATTGATCCAGCTCGCCTCACCCGGCGCGCCGGTGTTCTATGCCGCCGCCCAGACCGCCTCCGACCTGCGCAGTGGAGCCTATACAGGTGGGGGACCGGAGGACTTCCTGTTCGGCGCGGCGACCAACGTGCTTTCAGATTACTACAAGATCCCGCTTTCGATGGGTTCCTTTGCTACCGGCGCCAAGACACCCAACTGGCAGGCGGGCATCGATAACAGCCTGTCCACCTTTATGGCCTGCATCGTCATGTCTGACATGCTGCTGGGAGTGGGCATGCTGCACGGCAGCCGCATCTGGTCGTACGAGCAGATGCTGATGGACTGCGAGATCTTCGACCTGGTGCGCAGCATGATGGAAGGCATCCTGGTGGATGACGAGACGCTGGCATTGGAAGTGATCGACTCCGTCGGCCCGGGCGGCAATTTCCTCAAGGAAAAGCACACCCGCAAGCACATGCGCAGCCTGTGGATGCCGCAGTTCATGGACCGCCGCCCATATGAAGCCTGGGAAGAACAGCAGGATGGAGCGCAGGATTGGGCGCGGGCCAAAGCCCAGCAAATCCTGGCAACCCACCAGCCGGACCCGCTCGACCCCATGATCTCGGCCGAATTCGAGCGCATCATTGCCTCGTTGGAGGGATAACCTTATGCAGCCTGGATTCCGTTTGCTCTCTGAAGACCTGGTGCAGCGCGTGCTGGATGAAGCCTACGCTCTCATGATGGACCCTGGAATAAAAGTGCAGTCGCAGGAAGCGCGCCAGATGCTGGCAGCCGCCGGCGCACAGGTGGATGAAACCAACCAGGTCGCTCACATCCCGGAAGGGGTGGCAAGGCATGCGCTGGACAGCGTCCCCAGGGAGTTTTATTTATACAACCTGTCAGGCGAGGCGGTGGTGCGCTACGGTGGGGATGCGGTGCACTTCGACCCCGGCTCGGCGGGGGTGAACATCCTCGACCCGGATACTCTTGAACATCGTCCGGCGCGCACGCCCGACCTGGTACGCCTGGTCAAAACCGCCGAGATGCTGCCCCAATACGCTGCCCAATCCACGGCGGTGGTTTGCGGCGAGATCCCCAAGGAGATCGGCGACCTGTACCGGCTGTACCTGGTGCTGCTGTACTCTGCCAAGCCGGTCGTCACCGGCGCTTTCTCGACCCGCACCGGTCAGACGATGTACGATATGCTGGCGATCTTCTCCGGCGGTAGGCAGGCGCTGGCGGAAAAGCCGCGGGCTGTGTTCGATGTGTGCCCAACTCCGCCATTGATATGGAGCCACTTCGGCGCCGAGAACCTGATCGACCTGGCACGCGCGGGCGTCCCAGCGCAGATGGTCTCGATGCCCCTGGCGGGCGCCGGGGCACCGGTGACCCTGCTGGGCTCGGTGGTGCAGCACACCGCCGAGTGCCTGAGCGGCATCACCATCCACCAGCTCGCCGGGCCAGGCGCGCCCATCGTGTGGGGCGGCGCACCGGCGATCTTCGATATGCGCCAGGGCACCACGCCGTACGGAGCGATCGAGACGGCCATGATCGATGCCGCCTATGCCCAGGTGGGGAAATCGCTCGGCCTGCCCACGCACACCTACCTGGCTGCCAGCGACGCCAAGCTGGTCGACGCTCAGGCCGGGCTGGACAGCGGCATGGGCGCGCTGATGGGGGCGCTGGCGGGCATCAACATGATCTCCGGCGCGGGTATGCTGGATTTCCTGGCCTGCCAGAGCGCTGAGAAGCTGGTCATCGATGCCGAGGCGATCGCCATGGCGCAGCGCCTGCTCTCCGGCGTGCAGGTGCAGACCGATACGCTGGCTACCGAGCTGTTCGCCGGGATCAACTTCAAGGCCGATTTCCTCAAGCAGCAGGCAACCCGGCGGCTGTTCCCCAAGGAGCAGCACCTGCCTTCGGCGGTCATCGACCGGCAGTCGCTGCGCGGCTGGCAGGAAGCCGGCGGCAAGGATACCTTCGGCCGCGCCCGGGAGCGCGTCCAGGCACTGCTGGACGCATACCAGCCACCGCAGCACGACCAGGAACAGGTGCGAGAGCTGCGATCGATGATGGAAGGGCTGGCGCGCCAATCAGGCATGGACCGCTTACCAGAGATCGAGATGGAATAACTACCACCGAGAACACAGAGTTTTTTAATATTCTCGGTGCACTCTGTGAACTCTGTGGTGAAATAAATCTTATGCGAGATAGCACGGTATTACCCGACCTGCGCATGCTGCCGACCGAGGCGTTGGTGCCGCACGAGGACTGCGACCCGCGGCGCGTCGAGCGCTTGAGCCAGCGCATCCGCCAGGAAGGGCGCTTGAAGAACCCGCCCATCGTGACTCCCATCCCGGATACCGGGAACTTCGTGGTTCTGGATGGCGCCAACCGCAGCACGGCGTTCGAATTGCTGCGCATCCCGCACATCGTCGCCCAGGTGGTCAGCTATGGCGACCCTGGGATGGTGCTGGATACCTGGTATCACGTCGTCTCGGGGATGCCGCTGGCGCAGTTCGTCTCTGCCCTGGACGCTATCAACGGCCTTGATTTAATCCCGTGCAGCCTGGAGGAAGCCCGCACTGCCCTGGCAACCGACAAGGCCACCGCCTATATCGTCAGCCCAGAGGGGGTGTCCATAGTGTGCAGGACCGCTGGTTGCGATGTGCGCGATATCCTGCTGCTGAATGAAATTGTCGGTGTGTATAAGGGCAAAGCGGATATCTTCCGCGCTTCCAACGATGTATGGGAGAAGCAGGTGCCTTACTACCCGCAGATCACCTCCCTGGTGATCTTTCCCCAGCTGCGCCCGGCGGACATCCTGGAGGCTGCCCGAAATGGAGAGCACATCCCCAGCGGCATCACCCGTCACGTCATCCCCAACCGGGCGCTGAACATCAACCTGCCGCTGGATGTGCTGGAGGCAGACTGGTCGCTGGAGCGCAAGCGCACCTGGCTTCACGACTGGCTGCTGGAGCGCATGGCAGCCAACGCGATACGGTACTATGCCGAGTCTACGTTCTCTTTCGACGAATAGCTCCTTTATAATATATGCCAAGGGTCTTACAACTCCATACGCAACAAATCCCCATTTTGGTTACATGGACTATGAGTGACCAGCTGTAGCTCTACATTTATACCACCGGGCACTCCTAGTTATGCAGGTGCTTCTGGCATTCTTCCGGTTTCTATCATATTTCACTCGATAACATCTTTTGATTCTTGAGCGGAAGTGAAGGTTCCCTTCACTTTTCCCCACAAGCCCTTGATATCTTTTGCCGCTTCCTGCCTTTCCTCTTTTTTCTCCTCACCCGTGTAACGCATCAGGATCGCTACGGGGCGAGTGCCTTCGAAGTTCTCCATGATGATCAGCACAAGCGCCAACCAGCCGGGCATGCCGCGCTTTGTCAAACGGCTGGGGACAGGTAGAACCGTGATAGTGATCACAGCGGCCAGCAGGATTGGATTGATGATAGAAGCAGAGCCACGGACACCGAAAAGGATCACGAAAATGGCCGCTGCTCCAACCAGATATACCACCAGGTGACTGGATAGATTGTTCATACTGTTTCCTCCGCAACCCGAAACGGATCAATCGTTTCACCCTCCTATAGCTAACTATGCTGAACCAGACGATAACTGCCAGATCACTTTTTATCACCTTCTGTCGGGATTTTCTCCAACAAATGGCGCATTTCAGCCAGTTCATTTTTGATCATTGCCAGCTCCTGTTCGACCGAGGGCGTTGGAAGCGTGCTTTTAACTTCTTCGTCTTCCGGAGCAGACGATCCTCCAACCAGCAGGCTGGCGAGAATACTGGCCAGGGCGCCGATGATGCCAACACCAGCGAGCATAATGAACATGGCGGTTATACGACCTCCAGAGGTTACTGGATAGTAGTCGCCATAACCCACCGTGGTGATGGTCACAATCGAATACCAGAATGCGTCTTTTCCGGTGGTGATCTTGGCTTCCGGCGAGTGGGTTTCGAACTGGAGCACGAGCACGCTGGCAACGATCAGGACGATGATCGCCAACAGGATCGTGATAAACCCGGCGTACTGGCTGCGGTGCTCGAGGACATCCTTAACCAGCGCCTTCTTGTTCTCACCCCGCAGCAGGCGTGTGATGCGAGCCAGCCGGCTCAACCGGGCCAGACGCAAGAGCCCGCTGTATTTAAATCCCAACCCGAGCGACGGGATCGAGCCGAGCAGGTCCAGCCAACCGCGCTCCTTGATAAAGTAATCTGATTTTTTAGGTGCCGCTATCAGGTTGAGGGCAAAGTCTATCAAGAAGATGACGCAGATCAGGTTGTCGTAGACTTGGAGCAGCCCGATGGTGTCATCGTCAAGAGGTAGCAGCATCACCACCATGATGACCAGGGAGATGACGGTCAGGACGAGGATAAAAATGTTATAAGCATTGCTGTGCCCGCGAGGGAGTGCAGTTTCCTGTGCCATAAGATTATTCCTTGTATAAGGCTATCTGTCTCCGCCCTCCCCGATAAGAGGAGAGCATAGGTAAACAATTGGGTTCGTGGGTATTTGGCCGGGCAGACTCGCTAACACCCACACATCTCAAATCAGCGCGGGATTTCTGTACCTGGTTCAATGCTTGGTTTTCCGAGATTC
>JAQBDA010000300.1:0-3236 GCA_032124675.1 Chloroflexota bacterium | reverse complement strand
GGTGTAGCAGGCTGAGCCGGCTTTCATATTTGTTCGGATATTCATCAATTATCTCCCGTTATAGTTTATTGGTTATTCCTAAATTAACCATCTGTGATCACTGGAATATAAATTCACAATGGTTCGATATTCTTGAATCTATGCACACACCCCACTCATATCTGGGTAACTTGCACCGCTGGTCGGCGGAACCGAGGACGCAGGATTGCACACGCCGCTCATATCTGGGTAAGTAGCACCGCTGGTCGGTGGGACTGTAGACGCAGGGTTGCAAACGCCGCTCATATCCGGATACTCGGCACTGGCGCCGCCGCGCAGGTTCGTCCGCACTTTCCACTGCGGGGCAGAGCCTGACATTTGCGGGCGATGGTTAGATTTACCATCACGATCACTCATCAGTCTGGACTCCTTTCTGGGCTGGTAAGCAATTACAGCAGCCCGATTATTACAGGTTAGGAACTATTCTAAGGCACACCCGGTCGATTCGGAATACGTCTTCTGACGTATTTTCAGACGAGTATAATCTTAACTCCGATTTGTAGCAATGCTCAATACTATCATAACCACTTACAGACCAGAGTACCGTGAGGCAGTATTCCGCATCGCCGCGGATACTGCTTACTTCGGAGATCCGGTGGAAGCGTATCTGGATGATCGCAGTCTGTACTGTGGTATCTTTTACCGCTGTTACACGGATATCGATAATCAACACAACTGGGTGGCAATCGCAGACTGTGAAGTGATTGGTTACCTGATGAGCAGCATCGATACAGCTGCCCAGCAGCGCCTTTTGGCTGCGAAAATCCTGCCTGGAGCACCTGAAAAGCGTAGGTGTTCCGGGTGTGCACCTGCATACTCCAAACCTCAACCAGGCTGCCTGCAGGTTGTACACGAGCCTGGGTTTTGAGCTGCTGGATATTCGGGAGACCAGGCTGTGGAGAGGATTGCTCGACCAGCCTGTCGACAACCGCTGCTACGGGCTGAGACTGGTTATGTGACATGATGTGATGAAACTCCGCATATTGTATAATCAGCGCATGGATGCAACACAGGCAAGACTTGACCAACAGCTGCGCTACGAACAGGCGCTTGCCGGTTGCTCGCAAACACTGCTCGTGATGGCGGAAGACGGGGAAAGCCAGCAGCGAGTTCTAAACCAGGCGCTGGAGCATCTGCGCGCCGGGGCAGAAGCCAGCCGTGCGTATGTGTTTAGCAACTTCGAGGATTCCGATCTTGGTCTTTGCATGGGAATATTAGCCGAAGCCTGCGCACCTAAGATTCAACCTCACCTGGATAATCCAGCAAACCACAAGTTTCCCTGGTCGCAACTGCCAGTGGCAATGTTCGATTCACTGCTTTCCGGTAAACCTTATGGCGGTCCTGTCGAGAGAGCTTTCTCCAGTGCACCCGAATTATTACAGAACTTTGTCTCTCAAGCGAACCCCTTGCTATCCTTGATGTGTTTTCCGATCCTTTTTGATGAACAATCGTGGGGTTTTGTCGGTTTCGACGACTGTGAAACGGCACGAGAATGGGATGAACAGGAAGTCTTGATGCTGCGGACGGCATCGGAAATGATGGGAAATACACTACAGCGCTGGGAAGCAGAAGGTAACCTGAGAGAAACCTTAGCACAGCTAGAACAGCGTGTTCAAGAGAGAACGATTGAATACGCCCAGGCGAATGCAGAGTTAAGACACGAAATCCACGAGCGCCAGCGCTTCCAGAACGAACTCGAAGAGAGATTGGATATCGAAAGGGCACTGGCAAATATCTCTGCTCGCCTTCTCAGCCCATTGGAGCTGAACGCAGCTATTCAAGAGACCCTGGTAGACCTGGGCCAGATCATGCAGACGGGGCGCGTGGTTTTTATCCAGCTCCCCTTTGATTCCAGTGAAGGGATCGAGGGGATCATCGAATGGCACGCACCTGGAACTCTGCCACTGACACTCAATTTGGAGAGGTACCTGACTACCGTCTTTCCCTGGTTTCACGATCAACTGGTCTGCAAAAAATCAGTTTATATTAATGACCTTTCAAAGCTCTCTGACGAAGCTCAACTGGAGAAAGAGCTACTCGTTGACAGAGGAGTCGATTCGCTGTTACTGCTGCCAATATTTATGAACAACCATCTGTCAGGTGTTATTGCATTCAGCAACCTGGGTCTCCCACACACCAAAATACTAGAAAATATCCAGCCTGTAGAGGTTATTGCCGATATGTTGGGCAGCCTGCTGTACCGCGAGTCATTGCTCAATACGCTGGAAGAAAAAGTAGCCCAGCGCACCCGCGAACTCACAGCTTTCTTCGATATGACAATGCTTGCCGGTGAGGCCCAGGAAATATCAGACATCATGCAGCCGGCATTGGTCAAAATCCTGGAAATAAATGCCAGCGAGGCGGCAACAATCCATCTGTATGATGAAGATCTGCATGCGATGAAGCTGGTAGCCCAGCGTGGATTTCTGAGTAAGCAGCTATCACAGCTTCAGACGGTACCTTTGGATCAGCCGTTGATGGAATGGATAGGCCGCAGCAGCGATGATATCTGGTCATCGGGCACTGCAATACTGCCAGATGCTTTCGATCTTCCCCACTTTCAATCTGCATCTCATGTTTCACTGCGCGCCAGGGGGACAGTTCAGGGGCTGTTAAGCTGCTACCGGCTATCGGATACACCTTTTAACCCCTACCAGGTATTTTTTCTGAATGCAATTGGGGAACAGCTCGGGATGGCTGTAGAGAACTACCGGCTGCGCCTGAAGGCGGAAGAAGTCGCTACCATCCAGGAGCGGCAGAGATTGGCGCGCGAGCTGCATGACGCTGTCAGCCAATCCCTTTACAGCCTGGCATTGTTCGCACGTTCTGGACGAGACGCGCTCGAAGTTGGAGACCGGGTAAAATTGTCGGACAGCCTCGAACAAGTTGAAACGAACTCGTTAGCAGCCTTGAAAGAAATGCGCCTCTTGCTCTACCAGCTGCGATCCTTGGCATTGGAAGAAGGAGGGCTTATGCAGGCTCTCGAATCGCGATTTGATCTCGTCGAGCGCCGCACCGGAATTCATGCCAGCGTCCAGATGGATGCAAACATTCATTTGGCCGGTCGAGTTGAGCAGGAGCTGTTCCGCCTGGTGACAGAAGCGCTGAACAATGCCATCAAACATGCCGAGGCGAGCCAGGTATCCGTGACGATCCGATCAGAAAATGAGCGGGTGGTGCTGATCGTACAGGATAAT
>JAQBDA010000299.1:0-3957 GCA_032124675.1 Chloroflexota bacterium | reverse complement strand
CCAACGCGGTTACGTAACATCACTGCTACGATATTTAGGGCTGGCATGACAACTAACAGACAATGGCTGGCACCTCCGTGAGCATAAGTACCATATGGAACTATCTGGCCCATTTCAGGCGAATCGGGGGCAGTCTTGATAAACCAAAAGATGCCGCGATGCGGGTAGAGGGGACGAGCTGGCATAGGCATTTGGCAGGTAGTCATCATCCGTATAGTCAGGGGAGCCATGATGCGGACTCCATCTAGCTCCCCTTCTTGAAGTAGCATCTGACCAAAAGCCGCAAGATCACGGGCATTACTGATCAATCCACCCCCTACAGACCGTATTTGCCTAGCCTCTTTTGTTCCTAAATATGATCCAGTCCAGTTGTCTGCGACACTAAAGGAGATATTCTGCGCTTTTATATCATCAAAATCCCAGCCAATATTCCTTAAACCAAGTGGGTCGAAGATTCGCTCTTTAGCGATTTCCGAAACTCGCCTACCGGTCGCCCGAAAGATAAGCTCGCCCAGCAACCAGACAGCCGGATCGGAATAGATATACCTTGTACCCGGTTCATAAGCCAATTCGCGCGTTACCCGTGCAAGTGCATGGCGAACAAAAGGATCGTTCGGATCTTCTCCAGGCTTTTTGTCTTTCCAAGAACCATAAAAATCAGGGTCTCCCGGAGGAAAACCGCTGGAATGGGTAACAAGATGGCGGATTGTAATGTTGGCTTTATTCCCTTGCGACAACTCGGGAAACCACAAATATGCTGGATCGTCTAACCATAGCAGTCCATCCTGAATCAAGAGGGATAAAGTTGTACCTGTTATCGCCTTCGTTACCGAAGCCAATGGTGTATGTCAATTCGCGGGTGTAAGTGTACCGGCAATTCGCGGCAACACTGTACCAGCGATTTACGGCAACAGTGTACCACCCCGAGGGGGTGTGCAAATGAAATTGGCAGCGGCGAAATGAGCAGCCAAAAGCTGATCGTCCAAAAAAGCGCCTGCGGACGGAGTGGTGTCGAACGCTTTGATATGCGGGAGCGCTTCTCCGGAGGCCGGGGCCCAGTCAAGGGCGGTTCGAGCCTTGGTTGAAAAAGCTAGCTGTCCCGCCCTTGACGGGGTGGCCGGAGGGGAGACAATTGCCCGCAAAAAGCGGTTCGACAGGTCAGCCGTGATCCATGCTTTGGCATGAACTCAATGAAATGCTGGCTGCCAGTTAGTTGATAAAGTGCGAAAAGGTGGGTGGAAATTAGTGTGGGTCTGAGATGAGCACCTCCTCGAGAAAGTTCTTGCGGCCCTTGGAGCGATAACTGGCACCTCGGATGATGAGCACTTCGGCCCGATCCAGGAGCCTGTCCAGCCCGGCAGAAGCGAGGAGTGGATCCAGGAAAATATCTGGCCATTCGTTGGGAGCGCGATTGCTGGTCAACAAAATGCTTCCTTTTTCGTAGCGTTCATTAATCACATCATACAGGTCTTCCGGGCCGGGGGGCTGGATAGACTTTAGTCCGAAGTCATCCAGGATGAGGAGATCCGGGCGCAGGTAGAGGTTCATACGCCGTTCCCAGGAGTTATCCGCCCGGCCGCCATTGAGATTAGAGAGCATCTTCTGGACACTGGTGAAGAGCACATCCAGGCCCTGCCGGGCCGCTTCCTGGCCATACGCCTGAGCTAAGTGACTCTTCCCAACCCCGGTCGGGCCGCATAGGAGCAGGTTGCGTTTCTCGCGGATATACTCGCAGGTTGCCAGGTTGAGGATCTGCTGCCGGTTCAAGTTGGGATTGAAGTCGAAATCAAAGCCTTCCAGGGTCTTAGTGCTGTTGAGGGCGCCGCGGCGTAAACGCAACTGGAGCTGCTTCTGTGCTCTTCTTTCAACCTCATCTTCCATAATGCGAGACAAAAACTCCAGATAGTTCCACTTGTCATCGATGGCCTGGCGGTTGCGAGCTTCCAGGGTTTCCATCACACCGGAAAGGCGCAGTTGGCGGAATTGCGTGGTGAGTTGATGTTTCAGTTCCATGACCCGCCCTCCTCAACCAAAGCCCCTACCAGTTCGTCAGTGGAGCGGGCGAAGGTAGTGGCAGGTGGCAGGCAGACCGGCAAGGGCGTTTCTTCTTGATCCAGACTCTGGACCAAAATGCGCTTGATGGTCTTGTAGCTGGGGTCTTCAAACCATAGAGCACGCGCCGCGGCGGCTTCTAAGCGACTGGCGCCGTAGCGGTTCTTGAGCCTGATTAGGCGACCGGCGGTGGGGATGCGGTAGAGCACCGGGTCAGAGAGCAAGCCCTGAACGATTTGCAGTAGCACTGGCCCCACGGCTTCTGCGTCGGCCAACAGGCTGTCGTGATCCTGGATCAGGCCAGGCACCTTGGTGGGTGGCAGGTGAGTCAGATGGGTGAGACGTTCTCCGGGTTGGGTAGCCCGTTCATGGGTGGCCTTCAGATTTTATGGCTCGTCGATGATACGCACCTGGCGGCTGCCACCACAAATCCACACCTTGCCGGGGTACAGGCGATAGGGTACGGAATAGAAGGCTTGATCGAAAGTCACGTAACAGTCCCGGTGCACCTTGACGTGTTTCCAGACCGCCAGATCGTATGGACTTTCCGGCAGCGGCGAGAGAATCTCTTTTTCGATTTGCTCGAAACGCTCCAGGGGTTTCTCTTTCGTCGTGCCGTGGATGCGCAGACCGGCGGTGGTTAGGCACCAGACCACCACATCCTGATTGGCCTGCGTGATCGTGGTCGCTTCACGTCCCCCCAGGAAGTTGCGCTTGGCATAGTGCACACCGCCCTGCTCTACCTTGCCCTTATGCTGAGGGGTCGCCACTCGACAGGGAGCGATCAAGAAACCGTAGTGTTCGGCACATTCCCGGTAAGACTGTTGCACCTGCGGGTCATCGAATACAGCTTTCAGAATGGCGGCCTTGAGATTGTCAATCCGCACCCGTTCGGGGATGCCGCCCAAGAACTCGAAGGCGTTACGATGACAGCGCAAGAAGGTCGCAATCTTCTGGTCCCAGACAAACTCGACGTATTGATGGCGGCTCCACGACAGGGTCATGACGAACGCCCAGGTCTTGCGCAGCTTGCCGGTGGCCGGATCGATCATCGTCCCGGCATAACCGAAATCTACCTGGGCTTCCTCACCGGGTTTGGTTTCCACTCGAACGGTCACATCCGAATAGTCGTTTTCCTTCAGCTTCTGCACAAAGCGCCAGACCGCAGCGTAGCTGCCTGTGTAGCCTCTCTCACCGAGACGTTGGCGTATGGCTGCCACTTCGACATTGGCTTTCACCCACTTCTCGATCGGTTCCCGATAGGCTTCTACCGAAGATTGATTCTGAGGTGGGGTTCTTTCTGGCAGATTGGTTGTCACCCGCTGCTGGAGTTCTTCCAGGGGCGGCATTTCGCCTTCCAGCAATCCCTGGGATTGGGCCCAATCCCGGTAGCGCTTCACTGTGCTCCGGTGGTGACCCGTGTCCCGAGCCACCTGGCGATCGCTGCTCTGGGCTCGGATTTGGATGAGTAATTCTCGGATGTCCATTAGTTTTAGATTCCTTTGTTTCATCTCGTCTCCTGATACTTCGTATACCGATCATATCAGGAGGGTAATCTATTTTTGCACATCCGAGGTGGTACAGTGTTGCCGCGAATTGCCGGTACACTGTTGGCGCGAACACCTGGTACACTGTTGGTGAGGACTACTGGTACATCATGCCCGCGAATCCCTGGTACATTGTAGTCCGCGAACTGACATGATAAAATCTTCGGTAGTCATGAGTACACGCTCCTTGGGTCTCGCCGACTTTTGGAGAAGTGTATCTCATGACTTTTCTAAACTAGCACCATTGGTTACTCAGTGTCACAGGTGCACATGACACCCAGCAACGAATTTAAAACTTGCGGATATTTTATAAAGTTGAATTCCAATCTTCATCTCACCGACTCTGACATGCTACACG
>JAQBDA010000298.1:0-7336 GCA_032124675.1 Chloroflexota bacterium | reverse complement strand
TGCAAACTGCTCTGCGTGTCGGCAGGTCGATGGGCGCCCACCTGCCTCAAGACATCACCATCGTCGGGGTCGAATCGCCGTATGTTTACGATTTCTCTGATTCGCTGACCCCACCCGTGTCTGCTGCAGTGCCTGAAGCCGTACAGGTGGTGCTGGATATCCTGTACGGTACTGATTAAGCGATTCAAAAATTACGCAACATTATGGCGAGATATTTTCCTCCCACAATCTGCGTAAACCGATAACCACCCATACTGGAGGATAGTCTATGGTATCTCCTGAGCTGCTGAGACGCTACCCGTTCTTCGGGGTCTTGAATAATGAACAGCTGAAAAGTATCGCTGTGATTGCTGACGAAATCAACGTTGCGGCGGGCACGAAACTGTTCGAAGAATGCCAACAGGCGGATACTTTCTATCTGCTGATCGAGGGCAGTGTAGAATTAAGCTACAAATCCGAAGAGGAATTTCATCCCAAATCCACGAAAGTTTTTTCAGTCGGTGATATCAACCCAGAGGAGGTCTTTGGTATCAGTTCGCTTGTGCAACCCTACGAGTACAATGCTGCAGGGACTGCATCGAAGGACAGCCGAATATTGAAAATCAATGCTGTCGATCTACGCAAGCTGCTGGATAAAGATACCGAACTGGGGTATACCTTAATGCAGCAGGTCGCTAAAGCGATTATGGAAAGGCTGTCTTACACCCGTGTCCAGCTTGCGGCGGCGTGGGGGTAAAGACAAAGCGACAAGTCGAGGATCAATCTATACACTGAACAGGGCAATTTTGGGCAATCTAAGGAGGCTAACGTATCCCAACCGGGTGGTTGGGATACGTGCATTTAGATGGATAACCCAGATACCGGAGTATATCCGGGGGTAATGATCGCTAAGGGTAGGTGTTGTTATAGAACCAGTTATAAGCGAAATAATCTGATCCAGAGGTGCTCTGCAGCCGGATGGCAATCTTGCGCTGCCCGTTAAGCTCCGCTGGAATAGTGTAGCTTAGGGTTTGCGTCCCACCAGTGCCAGAATTGAGGGTAGCCACCGTCCAACCGTTCACACCGCGCGTTCCCATATAGTTCATTTTGACCGCAAAGGTATCATTGGGCGGCAGGTTCGTGGTGATAATGGTCACCGAAACATTTCTCACCACCGACTTGATTGAAAATGTCGGGTAGCCTGAGTAACCGGTAGATGGACTCGGCGGTGGGGGAGTGGTCCCGCCGGGTGGTTGAGCGCCGCTGTTCTTGTTATAGAACCAGTTGTAGGCAAACCAGCCGGAGCCTGTCGTACTCTGGATACGAATAGCAATCTGTTTTTGGTCTCTAAAAGCCGCCGCGATAGGATAGGTCTGGGTGACCTCACTTTTGCTGCCGGAACTCAACGTTCCGACATTGACCCCGTTCTTTCCTTTGGTGCCCATATAATTTTCGAGGACGGCGAAAGTGTCATTCCTCGGCAGATTGTATGCCCGGATCGTCACCAAGTCGTGCTTATCCACAGCAACGATTTCGATATACGGGTGCCCACTATAGGCAGGCTCTGCAGCAAATGCGGTCGTCAATCCAAGCGGCGACAATACCAGGAATAAAACTGTAACAATGGATATTAAGTTTTTCATATTCAGGCTCCTGATGAATATATTTACTTTCTTGATTTACACCCTTCCTCTTAAGGATACTTTACAATATATTTAACGAAATTGCAATAGTTTTAGTTCCAAAGATTTGCCTAAGGAGGGGCATACTGAATTATGATGTCAACCGAACAAACATACTGCTCAGATTTCTCAATCTCACTTGGAGAGCCGGTCTTCGCCACAGCCCCCAGGATTGAGGCCTGGATATTGCTCGAATATCCATACGCACATCCTGCAAAAGCTCTGAAGGAGAGCAATCTGCAGGAGGTTATAAAACAGCGCCTATCAGCCGCACTCGATGCCATTCCCCATTCCAGACTGCTGATGATCAAAAAGAGCAACAGGAAGCTGCAATCGGACGTCACTCTGATCCTGGCTTTATCTGGTGCCAATCACCCCCGCATGACCCGGTTCCAGCTGAAGGATTATTCCGATATCCTATCGATGGACCTGGAGGCAGCATTCACAGAACTGGCCAGTCAGCCAGATGAAGGTGAAGTCACTCCTCTGATCCTGGTCTGCACGAATGGCAAGCGGGACGTGTGCTGCGCAAGATATGGCCTGCCGCTGTTCAATGAGATGAAAAAATATGACCGGGCGGATGTCTGGCAGTCCTCCCATATGGGTGGGCATCGCTTCGCCGCCAATGTGATCAGCCTGCCTTATGGCATCTATTACGGTCGCATACCTGTCTCAGGTGCAAGATCGTTCATTGAGCATTGCCAGAGCGGCGAGATCGATCTGCCCTATTACCGCGGGCGCACCTGCTATCCAGCAGAGCAGCAGGCCGCGGAGTACCTGCTGCGCCAGCACAACGGCAACTTTGCGGTCGATGACCTGCAAATGCTGGCTTCGAGCCAGGCAGCCGAGGATCGCTGGATGGTCGAGTTCAGGTCCGGCGCAGGAGAGAAATACCTGGTAAAGGTTCGAAAAGGGCTCTCCAGCTATACAATCATCGAAAGCTGCGGCTCCCCTCAAAAGACGGAACCGCAGACCATCTATCATCTGGATGAAATTATCGCAGGTGGCTGAGACAACCCTGCACAACCAGCTGAAGAACTGGTATGCCAAACCGGGAGATGTTATCGAAGCGCCGGTCGATGGCTATTTGATCGATATCCTGCGAGAGGACCTGTTGGTGGAGATCCAGACGCGCAGTTTTTCCAGCCTGCGCATCAAGCTGGAGACCCTGCTGCCTCACCACCCAGTGCGGTTGGTGCACCCGATCGCGCAGGAAAAATGGATCGTTCGCCAGGCTGAGAGTAAGGCGAAGCCTGGTAAACGGCGCAAATCTCCCAAACGCGGCCTTGTGGAGCATGTCTTCAAGGAGCTGGTGTATATCCCCCATTTGGTAGACGACCCTAATTTCTCCCTGGAAGTGCTGCTCACCCGGGAGGAAGAGCACTGGGTGGACGATGGCCGCGGCTCGTGGCGCAGGAAGGGCTGGCGCGTGGCGGAGCGATATCTGCTGGAGGTCGTTGAGCGTGTCGAATTGCTCTCTCCCACAGATTACCTGGGCCTCCTTCCCTGTTACCTGCCCGATCCATTCACCACCCTGGACCTGGCGCAGCGGGCAGGCATCCCCCGCAGATTGGCCCAGCAGATGGCGTACAGCCTGCGGGCTATGCAGTTGATCCAGATTGCTGACACAAAGGGCAGGGAGCGATTTTACACGCCTCTGGAAGGGATATAAACACACTCTCTTGACATTCCCATAGGGGCTGGCTATAATCCATCTCGTATGCGGGTGTTGCCAAGTGGTAAGGCAGTAGCTTCCCAAGCTACCATTCGACGGTTCGAATCCGTTCACCCGCTCTGAAACCGGCACGGCCGTTGACCCAGCTGTACCAGCACCGTGGGGCATTTTTTACAGCCCTCTCCACAGCCGCGGGTAGATGGTGTTGGTTGTCGGGGTGTTCATGGGTCTGCCTCGCTCATTCTGGGGTTTTCGTTATCCAAATCCCTTTGAAATGGATTCTTCGAGATATAGCGCCGGATGGCATCCATCTCCTTTTCATCCCGCAGGATATGTTCGTAATAATATTGCCCTTCGTTATCTGTCCTGCAGCTCTTCTGCTGGCTAAGCCTACACTCCACCAGGACCCCCTCATACGCCCGTTTCAAAATCCCCCCAAATAACCGAAGCCGGTTGAAGTGATTTATAATCGGTTTCCACCCATGCATAGCTCACGTCGGGTAAGAAATCGAACCGTCCTCCCATCTGTAAAAGTGAAGAAACCAACGAACACAAACAGGATTAGCACCTATTATCAGGAGAACAGTATGACCACCACTCCCCCAACCATTCCTTCCAACCCATCTCATCTTGAGACAGCCACCCTCGGCGGTGGCTGTTTCTGGTGCCTGGAGCCGGTCTTTGCCAGCCTGCAAGGCGTGGAAGACGCGGCTGTCGGTTACGCGGGTGGCTCTATCCCCAACCCATCCTACCAACTCGTTTGTACCGGGACCAGCGGACACGCCGAAGTCGTCCAGGTGGTCTTCGACCCGCAGATGATCAGCTACCAGGACATCCTGGAGGTGTTTTTCTCGATCCACGACCCGACCACGCTGAACCGTCAAGGGGGCGATGTAGGCTCGCAGTACAGGTCGGTGATCTTCTACCACAGCCCCGAACAGAAGCAGACCGCAGAACGCGTTATCCAGGAGCTTGATATATCCAGCGCGTGGAGCAGCCCGATCGTCACCGAGATCGCGCTGCTGGAGGATTTTTTCCGTGCCGAGGAGTACCACCAGGAATATTTCGAAAAGAACCCCTATCAGGGCTACTGCCAGGTCGTCATCGCCCCCAAGGTGTCGAAATTCAGGGTGAAATATCAGGAACGCCTGAAGACCTGAAACCTCCCTACCGGGTGTACCCTGTTATTGTTAGTTTAGGGTGGGGGGTGAGTGGTTTCGCCGCTCACCCCACGGAAACTCCGCAACAATTTTTTTATTGCCCCCGCCCTACCCCCAGCACAATCGTACATCTCTGCCAGCTTGCAAGGCTGTTAGTATAACTGCGCGGAGATTTTGTTAGAATAATTGCAGAAGGGAGGCTACAACTGAATATGGCTGCTGGCAAAATCCTGTACATCGAAGACAACCCGGAAAACCGCCTGCTGATCAGGCGCATCCTGCAGGCTGAGGGCTACCAGGTTTTCGAAGCCGAAGATGCCTCTGACGCCCTGCATATTCTGCAGGACCAACGCCCGGACTTGATCTTGATGGACATCAACCTGCCAGAAATGGATGGCTATACTCTGACCAGCCAGATCAAAAGCCTACCCGGGATGAACAGCGTGCCCATCATCGCATTGACAGCCAATGTGATGAAAGGGGACCGGGAACGAACTATACGAGCCGGCTGCGACGGGTATATCCAAAAACCGGTAGATGTAGATAGCCTCCCGCTGCAGATCCAAGGTTACTTATCTGCCGTTACACCACTAAAATTACAATAGCAAAGACATGGTTCAACAAATGACTGCCTCCTCCGACATCAAAACTCAGCCCGTTCAGAAAGCTTCCCTGCCCAAGGACGCCACCGTCCTGGTCGTCGAAGACAATGTCTCCAACTTCGTATTGATCGCCCGCATGCTAGGCTATATGGGCATCCACTGCGAATGGAAAACCTCAGGCTATGAGGTAGTGGAATACGCAGACACGCTGCCCAGGCTGGACCTGATCCTGATGGATATCCGCCTGCCATATGAGGACGGATTCGTTGCCCTAGAAAAGATCCGCGCTTCGCGCCGGCTGCAGGAGACGCCGGTAGTCGCCGTGACTGCTGAAGCCAGCCTGGAGCAGATGAACAAATCCCGGGAAGCCGGTTTCGACGGATTCCTCGGAAAACCTCTCGATCCAGACCGTTTTCCAGATCAAATACGCAAGATCCTGGCCGGTGATTCGGTTTGGGAATTAAGTTAACTACAACCGTTCTTCATACTGCTCCCGGTCATCGATATACGACCGGGAGTTTTTTTGAAGTTGCGCAGTTCAGGGCAAACAACTACAAGGCCCAGTCCCTAGTTCCTATCCCTAACTCACGTTTTATTAAGAAGTGGTGAAGGCAGTTTACAGTATTGATAGAAGCACCATCAATTTCGTTATAAGGATTGATTATCGTCATAATCTTGATTTAATTGCAGGTAGGCATTGCGCGCCACATGTCAAGTCGCTGTGCAGCGTGCGTTCTGCCATTGTCCGATGATTGAAAGAATCCTGATGAGAAAAGGGATCCCAGATACCCATTATGTCTATTACACGAGCAGTCAATAGCTACGCTGTCGCCGCCAACCCGTATCAAGCCGATGAGTGGCAAGAATGGCGCATGAGTTTGCTGACTGCGACACTTTGGTGCACGTGGGTATGCGGAGGTATCGCTTTCTGGGGAACGATGCTTGTCAGCGCTGCGATTGGCGCCAATACCAGCCTGCTGATTATGCTGGGTTGTTACCTGTGGCTGTTCCTGGCTGCTGTGTATACTAAACTGCCATACCCGCTGAGAGCTGCCAGCCTGATGCTGATAACACTCGCTGCAGGAATTGCGCTGCTGTTTACCTCAGCGATGCCATCCATCGGGTTGATAATGGTGTTATCTACCATTGTTCTATCGTTCCTGCTGGCTGGCTGGCAAACTGGCATCATAGCAGCCATCCTGGGCATCGGTGGCATCACGGTAATATTGAGCCCGGTTCTCCCCCTCTCGGGATTAAATCTCGCAGCTGTCGAGGCAACCGGTTTGAACGCCTTTCTGGTGACGGCTGGTCTGTCACTTTCCGCAGCCGCTCCGCTGATCGTGACTCTGGGGCTGTACAGTGCTGGCACTTCCCGAGGATTCAATTCTTGGTATGAGCTGATACGGCAGTCTGACCGACAAAAAACACAATTCCAGCATACCATTGGGCAGATCACCCGCGACTTTGACGCCCATTTACTGTACGAAAATACATTTTTCGATACGATCGGGCTGCTGGAGACCACCAGGACACAAGCGCAGTTGTTGAAGCGCTTTGTTAATCTGATTGTCGACTCCTACGGCTGCCAGCGGGCAGAGGTCTATCTCTCCGTTGATGGTTCGATATACACCCATATCCTACAATACATCGACGAATATGGGGTGAGGGTTCAAGACAGCGAGCTTGTAAGCATAGATGATGCCCCGGCAGCAGTCAGGCAAGTATTAACACGAGAGAACCCCCAACAAATCTTCGTCGACTGGAAGATGCCCGCCAATGCCGACTTCGAAGCTGGGAACTATGCAACTGCCTGGATACCCATTGCATCAGGTGCCCAAACGATCGGTTTCTTGAGCATCTCTAAACAGCAGGGGAAAGCATTTTCAGAGGTTGAGATAACCGCCCTAAAGACTAACGCCCAACTGCTGGGGTTGGGTGTATTAAACCTGCAGCTCTCCATGTCCGGCCAGATACAGCCCGGCAATACGTCCGCTGCCAACCAGGCGATCAACCTTCTCTCCAGGGCAAATACGCAGGATGAGATCCTTTCTATCGTCAGGAACTCGCTGAAGATATCGACATTCCCATCGCTCCAATTGATTGCGGAAGATGAGAACTTAACCCTGGTTGATGTCACTGACCCAGAAAATGCTCTGGATATACAGACCAAAACAATCAATCTATCCATAGAACGCGTGGAGAGGCTGGTATTAAATAACCCGTTTGCACCCATTGATA
>JAQBDA010000297.1:0-36763 GCA_032124675.1 Chloroflexota bacterium | reverse complement strand
ACTTTACAGAACCAACCCCGGCGAATCGGGAAGGGGGACGGTTGCAAAATATGATTTTGTGGATGGTTGGGATGATGATGTTAATTAATGGCGTAAGGTGTAACCCCCTTAAGGGGGGGGTTACACCATTACACCAATTTGCTGGAATAGTTACACCAATTGTTACAGCAAGTTACACCATTACACCATTTGCAGGGGTTGAATAATGGCATCCCCATCCATGCCCAGGCAGGGCGGGGATACATGGGGAACGAACGATTACATTGTGTCTTTGTTGAAAGACACAATAAAGGGGAAGCGCTGGAATGGTGAACAATAATTCAACAGTATCAAAAGAACAGCTCGCACAGCGGCGCAAAGCACCCAGGAAGCACGGCGCATATTCGATAATGGAGCGGGGACCGGATGGGATGGATGCTGAACAGCGCTCATTGTTCATTGAATTGCAGGAACAGTTATCAGAACATGGCGGGGTGATTGATGCGCTGCGGGAACAAACCGCCCAGGCGTTGGTTATTGCCCGGGTTGCAGCCGATTACGTTTCCAAACAGGCGCAAACCGGGGTTCCATTGGATGAAATCAAGCTGCTGCGGGCATTGCCAGCATTTTGGAACAGCGCAGCCCGGATGATGGGGCAATTGTTAGCCGTTCTTCCGACTGAAAAGGATGATGCCGGGGTATTGGACCTGCTAAACAGGTTCAAGGATGGTGAAGATGCACCAGATAGTTGAATTTGCACGGGAAGCGCTGGGGGTGAAGTTATACCCCGGGCAAGCGGAAGCGCTGGATGCGTATTATCAATCGGGCATCCCGAATTGGCTATTCCTTGCGGGGCGCAGGTCCGGCAAATCCCTGCTATCCGATGTGATTGTATGCTATGAAGCAACGGTTCCCGATTTATCGGGGATGCTGCGGGAAGGGGAACAGCGGTTCATTATGATTGTTAGCGTTCGGCAAGATAATGCAGCGCTGCATATAACCAACATTGGCAAGTTGCTGCGGCATAACCGGGGGTTATCAAGATTGATTGCCCAGCAAACCAAAGACCGGATTGAATTGTATAACGGGGTAACAATCCTTTCCTTGCCAGCATCGGCAAGGGCGGGGCGTGGATTTACGGCAAGCACGTTGATATTGGATGAGCTGGCACATTTTGTTGATAGCGATGGGAACAGCAGCGCTGATGCCGTTTTTGATGCCTTCATGCCAACGCTGGCAACGTTCGGGGACCGGGGGCGGTTGGTGATAACCACAACCCCGGCAGCACGAACCGGGATTGTATATGAACTGTTTGACCGGGCAACGGCTGGGGAGCTGGATGATTTTCACGTAACAAAGAAGCCAACCCGGGAGCTGAACCCCAAAGTATCCGAACGGGTGATTGCCCGGGCATTCAGACGGGATGCGCTGGCAGCCGCAGTTGAATATGATGCCGAATTTGCCGACCCGGTTGCAGCATTCTTTGATTGGGAAACGATAGAACAGGCAATTGACAAACGGCGCAAACGAACAGAACGGGGGGAATCCAAGTTCAGTTATGCGATGGCAGTTGACCCGGCAACCATGAATGATCGGTATGCGTTCGTTGTATGCCATAGGGATGGGGATGTTCTTGTATTGGACCATGCCCAATTGCTATACCCCCCGGTTGACCATAATGAAGCGGAAGCGCTGATTGTTGACCTTGCGGGGCGATTCAACCCCCGAACCATACGCTGCGATACCGCAGCAACGGCAATCCGGTTGAAGGCGCAATTGCCCAGGATGGAATATATCCCATTCACCCGCCCAACCAAGCTGCGGATATATGGGGCATTGAAAGAAATGTTCAATTTGGGCAACGTGATTTTATACAACGATGCTGAATTGATTGCCGAGCTGAAGGCGTTGCAAATCCGCAACGGGGTTGAAATCAGCGCCCCCAAATCGGGGAGCGTTAAGCATGATGACCTGGCGGATTGTTTGGCGCTATGCGCCGATTATTTGGCGGTTGCCACTGGCGTTGTAACTATGATTGCCGATCCGTTTGCCGATTGGCCGCCCCCGGAAGGTTATATCTTCGATACCCGGCGCGGTTGGCATCCCCCGAATAAATACAAGCTGCACAGCGCCGGGGCATCATCCTGGCGGGATTGCAGGCATCGTAATAGGGGATGCGATGAATGCGAGGCGGAATTAGAACAGGAGGGATATTACGCAGAACAGGAAGCAGCAGCAGCAGAGATAACCCCGATGGGTGAACAAGAATTTTACGAATGGCATAACAGTTTATACCCGCATTTGCGGGCAGATGAGATAAGGAGAACACAAGATGAATACAGGATTACTGAATCGTTTAGGAACGCAGTCAAGCGGCGGTTGGCGGGGGATGGTGAAAAGCCTGAAGGCAGCCCGTGAAGAATTCCGCCAATATGCTGGCATGATGACGCAATATGAAAGAAGCGTCATCGAACGGGATATTAAGGAACAATCGGAACGTGCATTCCCGGCTGTTACGGCTGGGGCGATTGGGGAATGGAAGCAGGCAATCAAGCGGTATAAGGAAGCGGGGAAAGCATATAACCGTGAAGTAACCAATGAGATAACCCGCTGGGATGCTGACAGGCTGAATGCCCAATTGCAGCAAGCCAGCACGTTGGTTAATCTTGCCGTCCAGGGGAGCGGGGGCAATATCCTTGAAGGGGGCAACCCGGGCAGTGCTGCAAAGCTGGAAGCGCTATATTCCGAAGCCGTGCAAAGCGGGGATATTTACCGCCAACGGGCAACCTTTGAAGTATTGAAAGCCGCATTGCCCAAAGTATCCGGGGATGACCGGATGCCAGCCAACCGATTGGCAAAGCTATCCGAACGGGAATTATCCGCTTTACGGGTTACGGATGGCATGGTTGCGGCAAAGGAAGCCCAGGGGCAAGCGCTGGATGAGCTGCTTAACATTCGGAATGAATTGATTGATGTATCCGTAACATTGGGTGAAGGGAATCCAACCCATCCGATGGCAAGCGGGGCATTTGCCCAGGCGTTGATGATGGTACAGCAGGACCGGGAAACCGGGGAGCTGAAGATTTATTCCGATGATGAATGGCAGTTAATCGGGGGCGTATTTTACCCGAAGAATACAGCAGAACAAAAGGAAGGTGAGAAATGACAGATCCATTTTTGAAGCACAACGATAAGGTAATGCGCGGCAATACCCCGCCCGCGCCAATCCCCCAGCCGGTTGATGATTTGGAATCGCTGATTGCCGAATACAACCGGGTTGAAGCCGAACAGGGGCAACGTCTTGCCCAGCTATGGGCAACGATAGCGCGGCGCAAAGGTTCAACGCGCTATTTGGCATTCAGCAATAACAAGCGCTGGACCGTGAACGATTTTCCCAATGCTGAACGGTTGGATTTGGTAATGGGGCGCGCATTGGAAGGATTTACGGCATTAATCACCGATTACGATTTGGGCGAATGATGCTCTCATCTCCCTCCTTTCTACGGCGGGGCGCTTGTAATCGGTCAAGCGCCCCCCAGGATTGCGGATTGTGGGGCATAGTCTTATTTCTTGGGTATATATTTTTCACACTCTGCAAGAGAAGCCAATGTTGCCTTGATAAGTCGTTCTAATTCTTCGAGTCTTTTTTGCATATTTGATCGTTCTTCAGAAGGGGTTATAGAATGCTTATTCAAATCTTCACCATTGGAAAGCTCCCTCCATCCTTGCCCGAGACGGGATTTAATATCATCCCTTTCTTTATAGTACTCGCCCAATTCGTCCCTGTATGTTTGACATGGATCATCTTTGCTCATTTTCACCTCTCCCTTATAGAATGACTATATTGATATTTTATCAACATCTGAATGGAATTCGAACTTTTCAATTTGAATGCCCCGGGGTATTGATTTTGCATAGAAGTGATGGTAAAATCATGCTATGAAACGTTTGTCCCTGACATTGCCGGATGAGTTGCATCAAGCGCTGAAAGAATTGGCGGCAAGTGAACATCGTTCTTTACATGCCCAAATTCTTTATATCCTTGAAAAGTACATTGCAGAACTGAAGGCAAAGCAGCAGGGTTAACAAACAGACGGTTCCGGCAGGTGCGCAAACACCGAACCGGAACCTGACCCATCCAACCGGGGTAGCGGTTGAACAGGCTGCATCTAATTTTACCATTTGTGCAACCTTACGCCCCGGATTCTATACCGGGGCGTTTTTATTTGGTTGCCGGGAACCGGGAAGCGCCCTGCAGGAGGCGCAAAGATGCTGACAAGCAAGAAGAACGATGAAGCGATTGAAGTATGGGTTCTCGAATATATCGAGCGCCCCCAGGCAATTCAGGCAATCCGAACGCTGCGGGAAGAATGGCAGGAGGCAGCCGGGAATGATTTATATCAGGCTGAAGGCAACGTTGGGTTGATTTTGTACGATGTTTGCCGATTGCTGGGGTTCACCCCGGAAGAAACCATCCTGGCATTAGGAACTTCAGCGGAATAACAGGCAATGCCCCCACCCGGCTGGGGGCAGCATGATAGATTGATGGAGGGAACCGAAATGAAACGAGCTGCGATTTATTGCCGTGTATCAACCGATGAACAGGCGAAGGATGGCTATTCTTTGCAAACCCAATTAGATGGATGCCGCAAGTATGCAGCCGAATACGGGTTCAACATTGTTGCGGAATTGCAGGATGATTGTTCCGGGGCATTGGAATTCAAGGATAGACCACAGGGCAAAAGAATAATGGAATTGGCTATTCAGGGTGATATTGATGCCGTGATTTTATATACCCTTGACCGAACAGCCCGCGATGAAGAAGTGTTTGAATATTACTATTTGAAGAAAACCCTTTGGCGGATGGAGATTGAACTTCATTTTTCTGATACGGGGTTGGATGAATGCTCATTTGAGGGGGATTTGATTGGGTTCATTGGTGCTAGTATGGCATCCAAAGAACGCCTGAAAATAATTGAAAGAACGATGCGGGGGAAATATGCCAAAGCAAGAGACAAGATTCCAGTAATGACCGGGCATCCACCCTATGGGTATATACGGGAAGGGGAACGCAAGGATGCAAGAATGATCGTTTGTGAACCCCATGCCCAAAACGTCCGTTCAATCTTTGAATGGTATGTTAGGGGAGATGGGCGGAATGGTCCGTTGTCTTTGAATGCCATTGCAAGCAAGCTGGATGCAATGGAAATATCACCCCCGAACTACCGCAGCAATGCAGCGCAACAATGGATTCCCGCAACCATTAAGGGCATCCTGAATAATCCGATTTATACCGGGGTTACACATTACGGCAAAACAAAGATGGTTGGCAGGGGGAAGAAGAAGAAAAGGGTTAAGCAGCCCAAAAGCCAATGGGTTGAAATTCCGGTTCCTGAATTGGCGATTATCCCCCGCCCATTGTTTGAGGCTGCACAGGTCCGGGGCAAGCGCAATTTAGAACGATCCCGGCGCAATCAGAAAAATCAATACCTGCTAACCGGGCATTTCCGCTGCGGGAAATGCAACAGCGCAATGGCTGGGGCAACCAAATCATCCCGGGGATACAAACAGCAATATTATCGCTGCGGGAACCATTGGCGAACAAGGGCGGGGGTAGGATGCGCTAATGCCAACAAAGCGGTTGCGCTGGAAAAGGCGGAATCATCCGTTTGGGAATGGATACACGGGTTAATTATGGATGATGTTGCCTTGCGGGAAGGGTTGCGCCGGATGGCTGAAAAGCGGGAACAGGAAACCGCCCCCAGGCAAGAACGGTTGAAATTCATTCTTGCCGAATTGGAACAGCTTAATGCAAGAGTAACCCGTTTGGTTAATAACCTGGCGGATGAAGAAGAAAAGACCCTGGCAGAAGCAATCAAGGCGCAATTGAAGATATTTACCCGCCAAAAGGATTCGTTTGAAGAAGAACGGGGGGCGCTGGAATTGGAGTTATCCCAGCAGGCTATAACAGCCGAATACCAACAACGGGTTATTGCCCGGGTGCAAAAAATCCGCAAGAAGATGAATAAACCACCGAGCTTTACACAGAAGCGGGAATTGCTGGATGATTTGGATGTTCTGGTTGTGTTTTATGATAATGAGGATGGGCGTAGGTTATGGGTTAAATGCGGGATATTGCCGGAAGGTGTAAATATTACTTTGCGTCATTTGTCAGCGTCTTCTCGGCGCTGAACGGTGTCACCATGACCCGGTGGTCGATCCAGTTGGCGACCGTGTCCACAATGGGGATGAGCCAGAAAGCTCCCGGTCCTGCCAATCCGCGGAATTTGCCCATACGCAGCAGAACGGCTTTCTCCCATTGGGAGGCGATTTGCAGCGCCAGTAAGAAGTAAGTGCCGATCAGCGCCAGGATGACACCGAAGGCAATGGATGCTTCCGCAGGGACGCCTGAATTGTCCATCCAGATCGCTCCGAACAGGGCCACCAGGTAGAATAGGATCGCAATGGTCAGTGCCACGCCGTTCACTCTCCAGGTGGATTTTGTGCTGCTGGTTTCCTCATTTTGGGATTGACTTTTCTTGCTCATGTTTACCTCGTATCTGATACTTCATCGTAATTTTGTTTGGGTAAGGATCCCTGGTCTCTCCAGGTTGAGATCTGCCGCTCGATAACTGCCAACACATCATCCGGGGAGTGGTCCAGCCGGGCAGCTTCGAACAGGTAGCGGTGGGTCAGGCTCTCCAGGCTCTGCTGTCGCAGGCGCTGCATCGTCTCATCGGATGGCTTTTCCCAGATATAGGTGCCGCGCCCATGCTGGGTGGAGATCAGGCCGGCCTCGTCGAGCATGCGGTAGGCACGCGCCACGGTGTTGAAGTTGACCCTCAGCTCGGTGGCTAGCTGCCGCACAGTGGGCAGCTGGTCGCCCTGCTTCAGCTCTCCGGCTGCCACCATCTGCCGCACCTGGTCCATTATCTGCACGTAGATGGGCTGGTCCGAACGGAAGTCGATCTTAATTTGCATTCTTTGAACACTCATTCATGGCAAAATTGTACCTTTGTATAATTGTATGATTGTATTATTGACATAATTGTATAATAAATTTGTATTTTGTCAAGACCGAGTTTACGCTGACCGAGTTTACGCTGGGTTATTAACTGATGTTATGCAGTCCCGCCTAGAGAGTAACGTCTATTTTTAACTTAAAAACAGGCTGGTCCGACAGTGGCGCGTGGTATGATTGGCGGGAAAATATCCTGCTCTGACGCTGCCGGGGAACATCACGAAAGCCCGGTTTTTGCACTGGACAAAAGAGGACCTCATTAAACCGGTGGATGGTTTCATTTTCGATCTGGACGGCACCGTGTACCTGGGGGAAAAGGCTCTCCCCGGCGCTGTGGACTGTATTGCCGGTCTGCGCCGGCTGGACAAGCGCATCTTGTTTATCAGCAACAAGCCTCTGGAGCCGGGAGGTGCTTACGCTCAGAAACTCAACCGCCTGGGGATTCCGGCTACGGAAGACGATATCATCACATCAGCCTATGTCTTGGGCTACCATCTCTCCCACACTCACCCCGAGCTGCGCCTGTATGTGGTTGGCGAGCCGAGCCTGATTGCTGAGCTGCGCAGCCATGGGTTGAATGTCGTCGATGGGCTTTACGATCAGGACGCCAAAAGCGTCATCGACCCTTCAGGGATCGACGCCGTGGTGATCGCTTTCGACCGCACGCTGGACTACCGCAAGCTCAACACAGCCTACCAGGCCCTGGTGCGCGGGGCGCGCTTCTTTTCGACCAATGCGGATAAGATCTGCCCCATGCCTGGCGGGGGCATCCCCGATGCCGGAGCGACGATTGCCGCTCTGGAGCATATCAGCGGGCGCAAGGTCGAGCTGGTAGCCGGCAAGCCGTCCATGCTGGTGATGCAGGTCGCCTCGCAGCGCCTGGGTCTGCCACCCGGGCGGATCATGATGGTAGGAGACAGGTTAGAGACGGATATAACCATGGGACAGCAGGCCGGTATGCAGACCGCCGTGGTGCTCACCGGGGTGACAGGACGCCAGGACATCCAGGGTATGGCTCGCCCCCCGGATTATGTATTGGAGAACCTGGGAGAACTGCTGGCGTTAGTGTGCCAAACAGATCATCGAAACACATAGGAATGGAGGCTTTTATGAGTGAGCGGCTGCCGGTATTCATTGGCAATCAGGCGTTGGCCGAATTCATCCGCTACTGTGGTCAGCAAGGGCTGCAGGAGTTCCTGCTGGTCGCGGACCAGAACACCTACCAGGCACTGGGGAAGGATGTTTCTGAAGGGTTGGCTGCCCAGGGTTTCGACGTGGCTGCTGTGGTGCTCAAGGGAGAGGAAGTCCTGGCAAACGAGCACTACCTGGTGCGGGTGCTGCTGAGCTATGACCAGAAAGAGAGGACCTTCCTGGCAGCCGGTTCTGGTACGATCACCGACATCACCCGTTTTGTCAGCCACCGCGTGGGCAGGGAATTCATCTCGTTGCCGACTGCCCCATCTGTGGACGGCTTTACTTCGATCGGCGCACCGCTGGTGGTTGGCGGTTTGAAACAGACCGTTGTCTGCCAGGCGCCGCGTGCGGTATTTGCCGACCTGCCGACCCTGGCAGCCGCGCCACGCCGCTTGATTGCTGCCGGTTTCGGCGATCTGGTGGGCAAATATCTGTCGATTGCCGATTGGAAGCTGGGGCATCTCTTGTGGGATGAAGTCATCGATGAAGGCATCGCCGGGCGCATGCTGGGTGCGGCGCAGGACTGCGCCGGGCGCGTCCGGGATATTGCCGGAGGCTCGATGGAAGGTGTGCGCCTTCTGATGGAAGGGCTGATCGAGGCCGGTTTTGGCATGCTCGATTTTGGCAACACCTCTCCTGCTGGCGGCGCGGAGCACCATATTGCTCATCTATGGGAGATGATGATGCTCGCAGACCACCGCACTGCAGCCCTGCACGGTGCCAAGGTGGGCGTCGCTTCGGTCATTGCCGCCGGTTGGCATGCCGAGCTGAGAGAGATGTCGCGCGAGCAGGCGGAGGCCCGCCTGAGAAATGCTCGCCTGCCAGATCCGCAGGAAGAGCAGACGAAAATTACGTCGGTCTTCGGTCCGATTGCGGATGAGATCTTGCCCACCCAGACCGAGTTTATCTCCATGAGCGGAGCGCGCTTCGAGGCGCTGAAAGCACGCATACTGGAGCAATGGGAGCAGGTACAGGCAATCGCAGCCGGTGTGCCTGCGCCTCACGAGCTCTCCAGCTGGCTGCGGATGGTCGCCGGGCCGGTCAGCCCGGCCGATCTAAACCTGAAGGCCGAAGAGGTACGGGTTGCCCTGGATTACAGCCATTATATGCGCCGGCGTTTCACGATTAACAAGCTGCGCATCTTGCTCGGTCTCTCGTGATCCGGGCAGGTAATGGCTGTCGGGAAATGGGTTTTGTATTCATCTTGGACGTTAAGGGTGGATTGCAATGCGTTCCCCTGCGTGGTAGAATGATTGGAAAAAAGGGTCTGAATTAGACCCAGGAGGTCGGTTTTATGGAACAACAGATAGCTACTTTCGCAGTCAAGAAGGGGCTGGCTCAGATGCTGAAGGGTGGCGTGATCATGGATGTGGTCACTCCCGAGCATGCCCGGATAGCAGAAGACGCTGGCGCCGTAGCTGTCATGGCATTGGAACGAGTGCCGGCGGACATCCGGGCTCATGGTGGTGTAGCGCGCATGAGCGATCCGGAGCTGATCTTGCAGATCATGGATACTGTTTCTATCCCGGTGATGGCTAAGTGCCGTATTGGGCATTTTGTTGAGGCTCAGATTCTTGAAGCGATTGGTGTGGACTACGTGGATGAATCCGAAGTGCTCACTCCTGCAGACGAGTCGCACCATATCAATAAACACGTCTTCAAAGTGCCATTTGTTTGCGGCTGTCGCAATCTGGGTGAGGCGCTGCGCCGGATAGGCGAGGGCGCGGCCATGATCCGTACCAAAGGTGAGGCCGGTACGGGGGATGTGGTGGAGGCCGTGCGCCACGCCCGGTCAGTATTAGGCGAGATTCGCCGCCTGCAGAATATGCCGGAAGATGAGTTGATGACGTACGCAAAAGAGATCGGCGCGCCGTATGATCTGGTGGTGGAGACGCGCGGCCTGGGACGTCTGCCCGTGGTCAATTTTGCAGCCGGTGGCTTGGCTACCCCGGCCGATGCAGCATTGATGATGCAGCTGGGTGTAGACGGAGTCTTTGTTGGCTCGGGTATATTCAAGTCCGACACGCCGGCCCAGCGGGCGGCAGCCATCGTGAAGGCGGTGACCCACTTCAACGACCCGTACATTCTGGCGGAAGTCAGCCGTAATCTCGGCGAGCCGATGGTCGGCCGCCAGATTTCAAGCATCCCAGAGGCAGAGCTGATCGCCGGGCGAGGCTGGTAAACCGGGCTGCACAGGCATTGTGGGATATGAAGATCGGGGTGCTGGCCCTGCAGGGAGACTTTGCTGAACACCAGGTCATGCTGAAGAATCTAGGCGTTGAGGTGGTTGAAGTCCGCCTGCCAGAGCAGCTGCAGGATTTGGATGGGCTGATCATCCCTGGCGGCGAGTCCACCACCATCGGCAAGCTAGCGGAGGATTTCGGTCTCATCGAGCCACTGCGCAGCTTTGGGAAGCAGAAGGCGATTTGGGGTACCTGTGCGGGTGCAATTTTCCTCTCGAAAGATGCCCGGCGCAGGCAGCCGCTGCTCGGTTTGATGGATATCAAAGTGGAGCGCAATGCCTTTGGGCGCCAGATCGCCAGTTTTGAGATCGACCTGCACGTACCGGCTCTGTCCCAGGTGGATGGCGAAGGACACCCATACCATGCTGTATTCATCCGTGCCCCATTGATAGAATCCGTGCAGGGGGAGGCACAGATATTAGCCACTCTTGAGGATGGTCGTATTGTGGCAGCCCAGCAGGGTCGCCTGCTGGCGACTTCGTTCCACCCTGAGCTGACCGGAGATGAGCGCTTCCATCGATATTTCTTACAGTTGGTAGGTACTGGCAAGACGAGCGGCGACGTCGCTGCTGTTGCTGTCTGAGATTCAGCATAGGAGCACCTGTTGGTAGACCTGACATTCGGATGAGCATTCGAGCCCTGGACTGGCGCGATCTCCCTGCTCTGCACCGTTACCGGAAGCAAGGCGTATTCCTGAACAGTGCGCTGCTGCTCACGCGCGGCGCGCACATGTTTGCAGGCTCACTGCTGTCGTATCTGGCGCCGGCTTCCGGTATATTTACCAGTGTGAGCACCAACAACAATGATACAAAACACAATCTCATCGGGCAGGTCATACATCAGCAGGCATCTCAAACTGCCCAGCTGACCTTTCTAATGCCTGAAGGGGCACTGGAATCCACTTCACTCACCGAGCTTCTGGAGCATTTGTCGGCGCAGGTGATCGAGCACGGAGCTTTTCGCCTGCTGGCAGAGATTGATGAACGCAGCCAGGCATACGAATCCTTGCGCAGCACCAGTTTTTCGATCTATGCCCGCCAGCGGATTTGGCGTATTCCCGAACCGACTCCCGGGCAGGAATTACCGGTATCCTGGCAGGTTGCCTCCGATCAGGATTTGATCCCGGTGCGGTCCCTGTATCACAACACTGTTCCGGGTTTGGTACAGCAGGTAGAGCCGTTCCCGGTAGAACGCTTGAACGGGATGGTTTTCCGCCAGAGTGAGGACGTGCTGGCGTACATCGAGCTCAAATACGGGCACCGCGGCATATACGCCCAGCCTTTCATCGATCCCGACGCCGAGCACCTCGTGCCCGGTTTGTGGGAGCTGCTGCCCCTGGTGCCACATCGCCGTTCTCGCCCGGTATATTTGTGCATCCGGTCGTATAATTCATGGTTAGAGTCTTCGCTGGAAGATTTTGGCGCCGAGGGCGGCCCGCTCCAGGCGGTGATGGTCAAGCACCTGGCAATTCCTCAGAAAGCCGTGCGCTCATTTGCCCTGCCTGCTCTGGAGGGTGGGCATCCTGAGGTAACTGCCCCGATCTCTCACTCTCGCCTGGTTAAGACCGAGCTGTCACAAACAGAAAACAATGGATATTGAAGTTACGCAGCTCAGGGAAAAAAAGTACCCGTTCTCGCACCGGCTGGGTAAGACTTAGGATACTTATGTCACAACGAAAGATAACCGATGATTTGCAGGCCCTGCTGGATGTGCTCCCGGCAGCGGTTATGGGGGCGGTTAATCAGGCGGATGATTTTGATAACCTGTTAGAGATCATCCTGGATTTGGGGCGGGTGCCTACGGCGCGGTTTGTCGATCGCGAAGTGGTGCTTATCCACAAAGAAGTCAGCCTAGAGGAAATTGCATATGTGGTCGAGCGTATCGGCGAGTTCGATGCTGATAACCGGGCAGGTTTGGAGCGAACTCTGCACCGTATCGCAGCCATCCGCAACCGGCGCGGTCACATTGTAGGGTTGACCTGCCGAGTCGGTCGTGCCGTCTACGGAACAACAGATATTATCAAAGACCTGATTGAGAGCGGGAAGAACCTGATGTTGTTGGGCAGACCGGGGATTGGAAAGACCACCATGCTGCGTGAAGCCGCCCGCATTCTGGCTGAGACGAAGCGGGTGGTGATCGTGGACACCTCCAATGAGATCGGCGGGGATGGGGACGTGCCCCACCCGGCGGTGGGTCGTGCCAGGAGGATGCAGGTTGCCAAACCCTCCCTACAGCACGAAGTGATGATCGAAGCGGTGGAAAACCACAACCCGGAAGCGATTGTGATCGATGAGATCGGGCGTGAGCTGGAAGCTGCAGCGGCGCGCACGATCGCCGAGCGCGGCGTTCAGCTTATCGGGACCGCGCACGGTAATACACTGGAGAACCTGCTGCTCAACCCTACCCTGTCCGATCTGGTGGGCGGCATCGAGTCTGTCACCCTGTCGGACGAGGAAGCGCGCCGGCGAGGCACGCAGAAGACGGTATTGGAGCGCCGCGCACCCCCCACCTTTGACGTGCTGATCGAGATCCAGAATCGCGACCGGCTGGCTGTGCATCCTGAGGTCGCGGCAGCAGTAGATGCCTTGCTGCGCGGTTACCCCTTACCACCTGAAATACGCACCAGGGATGAGAGCGGGTTCCACATCGAGCGTCCTGCCGCTACAACACGCCCTGCGCAAGGCGGGCGCGCTCAATCGGGGTACCGCCAAACGGCCAACACTGCCGGGGAGCAGGCTCCGAGTCACCAACACGTAGAAGCTGAACCCCAATCAGCTTCCCGCTTTTACCAGGACCCGGGCGCTGGGGCAGAGCGCAACCAGCTTCAGACGATCCGTATCTATCCTTACGGGGTAGCCCGCAACCGACTGATGCAGTCGATCAAGCGGCTGCGCGTGCCGGCTGTTGTGGTCAATGAACCGGCTCAGGCGGATGTGCTGGTCACCCTGCGTTCCTATTATCGCAAGCGCCAGCGCACCATCGTTGATGCAGAGAACCGGGGAATGCCGATCTACGTGCTGCGCGCTAATACCATCAACCAGATGCAGCAGTTCCTCAGCGACCTGTTCAACCTGTCGATGTATGCTTACGACGAGCAGGGAGAGGACATGGTTCGCAGCGAAACCCGGTCGGCGATTGAAGCAGTTCTGAACGGCGAGCGTTGGGTGGAGCTGCAGCCAGCCTCCTCATCGGTGCGTCGCTTGCAGCACCAGATGGCCCGCCAGGCCAATCTGGCTTCCCATTCCTACGGAAAAGAGCCCTACCGAAGGGTGCGAATTTTCAGGGAGTGAGGTCGGGAAACGCCTGCCGCAGATCTATGTTCATAACCTTCGAGGGATCAGAGGGGAGCGGAAAAACCTCCCAACAGGCACAGCTTGCCGAATATCTGGCTGCGCTAGGTTACTCGCTTCTGGCAACCCGCGAGCCTGGCGGCACACCGATCGGCGAAAAGGTGCGCGCCATCTTATCCGATCTGGACCATACTGCCTTGCACCCGCGCGCCGAGATACTGCTTTTCCAATCCTCGCGCGCTCAGCTTGTTGAACAGGTCATCCGCCCGCGCCTCGATGAGGGTTTTGTAGTCTTGTGCGATCGCTATGCTGACTCCACGGTGGCCTATCAGGGCTACGGCTACCGGCTGGTCGACCTGGACCTGCTGCGCACCATCGTAGATTTCGCTACCGGCGGGCTGAAGCCGCAGCTGACCCTGATGCTGGATGTGGATGTGGAGGAGGGTCTGCGCCGGCGTGCCCGGGGCGGTGAATGGAATCGCCTGGATGCCTACGATCTGGCTTTCTACCAGCGCGTGCGTCAGGGCTACCTGGAGATGGCCCGCGCTGAGCCGGAGAGATGGGTGCTGATCGACGCCGGGAAAAAGCCTGCTGAAGTTCAGGAGGCTATCCGGGCTGTGGTTTTAGAACGTTTGAAGGAAAAAGATTAGTGCGAAAGGTTAATGCGGGCGAAGATTCTCATAGGTTAGGGCTGAGAGATTGCCTAAAAACCACAGGCCCATAACTTGCTGCCGACGGCAGAGTGAATTAAAAAGCGTCGTCCATGCCTGCAAATCCGCCGGGGAGCCCATTGGCTTCCCCGCCTAAGTCGGGGATCGCCTCTTCGATCTCTTCCGGGCTCTGACCGGCCTCCAGGCGGTTGATCACTTCGTCGAACTCGGGACCCATGTCCTCGCCCATCTCGCGGCTCATCTGGCGCATCATTCGCCCCATCGCCTGCGGGTCATCTTCCAAACCTTCCAGGCTGCCTGGATCAGCCATGGACTCCAGCCGGCTCTCCTCGGAGCGAGCGACGCGTACCCGCGTGATCCAGCGCTGTGCGTTCGTGCTGTCACAGTGAGGGCAGTGGACGGGCTTACTCCCGTATTCGTTGTAGCTGAGGAATATCTCGAATCTTTTTTTGCAGTCCAGACAGATATGTGGGTAGTATGGCATAATATCTCCCGATAATGGCAATTCGCCGAAAGCACCCTTATAACAGGCTAATTCAAAAACGGCGAAATGTCTTAGTGTTTAGGAATTATAATCAAAAAACTATGACAGAATCAATCGATGTGCTCACCCAATCCAGCCAGCCCTTAATGATCGTGATCTCCGGACCTTCCGGTGCGGGGAAGGACAGTGTCATCCAACGCATGAAAGAGCGCAATACTTTTATTCACTTCGTCGTCACCGCTACCACCCGACCCCCTCGCCCGGAAGAGCAGGAAGGTGTGGATTACTTCTTTGTATCCCATGATGAGTTTGCCAGGATGATCGAGCAGGACGAACTGCTGGAACATGCCATCGTGTACAATGATTATAAAGGCATCCCCAAACAGCAGGTGCGCGACGCGCTGGCTAGCGGTAAAGATGTCATCATGCGGGTGGATGTCCAGGGTGCCACCACCATTCGCAAGAAGTCTCCTCAGGCGTTGTTAATATTTATCACTGTCGAAAGCGAGGCAGAGCTGATCAGACGCCTGGAGGCACGTAAGACAGAGACTCCCGAAGGCCTGAAGCTGCGCAGCGCCACTGCACGCCAGGAGATGAAGCGTATGGTAGAGTTCGATTACGTCGTATTGAACCGGGATAACCATTTGGACCAGACAGTCGACTCGATCCTGGCGATAATCCGGGCAGAACACCTGCGCGTTCACAAGTCAAAGGTTACGCTATGAACATGGAAAAACCACCCCCTACCGGCTATCCAGCTCAGGCTGACAGCTCCAAAGCGGTGCGCGTCCAGCCGCCGCAAGGTAAGCCGGCAGTAACTTATACGCTGCTGGGTATCTCCATCCTGGTCTACCTGCTGCAGTTAGCCACCCAGTATATGCTGGCTGGTACCGACCTGCCTGCCCTCTACGGGATGAAGATCAACCCCTTCATTATCGAAGGACAGTTATGGCGCTTGATTACGCCGATGTTCCTGCATGGCTCGATCCTGCACCTGGCCTTCAATATGTATGCTCTGCTCATCTTTGGGCCAAGTTTAGAGCGCTACTATGGGCATGGGCGCTATCTGGCGCTGTATTTCGTGAGCGGTTTTGCCGGAAATGTGGCCTCGTTCTTGTTCACCGCATCACCTTCTCTGGGCTCTTCCACGGCTATTTTCGGTCTGTTGGGCGCTGAAGCGGTATTCTTATACCGCAACCGGGAATTGTTCGGCAGCAGCTCGCAGCGTGCGTTGATCAACTTGATCACGGTAGCAGTGCTGAATCTGTTCATCGGCTTATCACCCGGCAGCGGGATTGACAACTGGGGGCATATCGGCGGTCTGGTAGGCGGCACCCTGTTCGCCTGGTTTGCCGGACCACTGCTGCAAGTTGAAGGCGGCTACCCGTATTACACGCTGGCCGACCAGCGCCAGTCCGGTACGGCCGTGCTTGGAGCAGTGGGAGTGTTTGCCCTGTTTGCAGTGCTGGCTGCACTGGGAATCTATTTTGGGGCGTAAAAAACCGGTAATCGTTTTCCCAGGAAGGCCTGCACGCCTTCGCTGTGTTCTTCTCCCAGGGCAGCGATAGCCTGCATATGCGCCTCATAATCCAGCACCTGTTCGAGGTTTGCCAGGACAGCATTGTTGAAGGCGCGTTTCGCCAGCCCCATGGCGTGAATGGGTCCGTGTGCCAGCGCGGAAGCCATCGACTGGGCAAGCTCGTCTAGATCGCCTGCCGGTACAACCCGGTTTACCAGACCCAGCGCCAGCGCCTGCTGGGCGTCAACCGGAGCGTTGGTGAAAGTGTATTCGCTGGCGCGGCCCAATCCGACCACCGCCGGCAGCAGCAGGGAGACCGCTGAATCGGGGGCCAGCCCAATCCCGGAAAAGCCAACCGTAAAGTGGGCACTATCAGCAGCCACGCGCAGGTCACATGCCAGCACGATACCCAGCGCCGCGCCGGATACCGCGCCGTTGACCGCTGCCAGAACGGGTTTAGGCAGCTTGCGTATCTGCAAGATCAGGGGGTTGTAGGTGCGCTGCAGGTGGCCGCGGAAGGACGTTCCTTTGGCATCTTTGATCTCCAGCATATCCTGCCCAGCACTGAACACATCCCCGGCCGCGTTGAGCAGAACACAGCGCACCCGTTCGTCCCGCTCCGCCTGGCGGAACGCATCGTGCAGTGCGCGGATCATTTCTGCATTGATAGCATTGACCTTCGGTCGGTTGAGGCGCACGTTCAGCACGCAGTCAACCAGCTTTATCAATACCCCGGGTTCAGGTGTAGGCATAGCGCCTCCTTTGCTGGCATGTGTAAAGCAAATCCCCGGGATTCTAGCCCGGGGATTTCAATTCTGAGTCTGGTATTTATTCAGGCAGGTCAGGGAAACCGAAATCGTCGTCCGCTTCTTCCCCGCTGTCATCTTCGTAGTAGCCCAGCTCCAGCTCGACCTGGTCGTCGATCAGCCGCACCCATAAGAGCAGCAGCTGCCCGTCATCGCTATCCACGTACCGGGCAGCGACAATCGGAGCCTGATTGAGCAAGCCGTCCGATGTGCGGTATTCCAGCTGGATGGTTTGCCGGCCGTGCCAGGCACGGTAGCAGCGCTCCACCAAGGCCGGGCCATTATAGGTGCGCAGCCGGGTGACAGCGATATCCCCAAGCATGGATCCCTCGCTTAACCCGAGCGCCCAGCCATCGGTAATCTCTTCAAAGGTGGGGGGAGGCCCCTCAATAATTGTGATTTTATCTTCCATATTGACCTCCGGTCTTAAGAATCATACCATTAAAAGCAGACTCAAAAGTAAAATTTTTCTTAGAGCTTGCCAGGATGAAAGGATGGGAGAACACCATTTTAATGCACCCGCTGCCAGTGTTTGGGCTTTGGCGGTTATAATGGCGATGTAATGCAATCGGCGATAAAGAGCAATCGGCGATAAAGAGCAACGATTTTGGAGCAATGGGTTTTTGAGAGCAAAACCATGTACAAATTAGTGATCATGATCGGGCCGCTCGATAACTGGGCGGCTTTTGACGAGGCCTGGCCGCGCTTTCTGCACCAGGTTGAGAACATGCCCGGTCTGCGCCGGGAGGCCACCAGCCGTGTGGATACCGTCTTATATGGCACCGCACCAGTAGCTTTTATCCACGAGCTGTATTTCGATTCGCTGGAGGCTGCCCGACAGGCAATGGTATCCCCATCCGGCAGCGCGGCGGGTCAGCTGCTGCAGGCTATGACCCGCGGTCAAGTGACGCTGTTCCTAGCAGACCACAAAGAAGACGATCTGGAAAACATCCTCAAATTCAAAAGCTCACCCTCCGACGACCTGGACCAGGAGCAGCCCACAGGATGAGTTCCGGGCGTGCAGCTGTACGCTTGATCCTTTCGGTGTGCGTGGTCCTGATGATCGCCGGTGGCTATTTCCTGTACCGGGAATTCACCTCCAGGGGGTTAGCTGCCAGTGTAGAGCGTTTGACACGCCTGCGGCTGTGGTTCAGCGACCCGGCTGCCCACCTGGAGTGGGCTATCAGTGCTTCCGGGCGATGCGGGAGCGCGCCGTTCCAGTATCCGACCAGCGGGTACATCGGGTTTATCTGGGGAGATTCGTTCCGCATCGGTCACCGTCATCAAGGGCTGGATATCTTCGGCGGCGAGGCAGTCGGGGTGACTCCGGTGGTGGCAGCTTACCCAGGCTATCTGAGCCGTATGCCGGAATGGAAATCCTCGCTGATCGTCCGTCTGCCCCAGGACCCTCTGCAGCTGGAGCGGCAGATCTGGACTTACTACACCCACCTGGCGGATGCCAGCGGCGCATCTTACATCTCCCCCATATTTCCACCTGGCACCAGCGAGGTGTATGTTGAAGCAGGCACGCTGCTCGGCTACCAGGGCAACTACTCCGGCGATCCGGATAACCCTACCGGAGTCCACCTGCACTTTTCTATCGTGCTGGATGACGGGCAGGGCCGTTTCCGCAACGAGCTGGAATTCGGCAACACGCTGGACCCCTCCCCGTATTTCGGGCTGCCGCTAAATGTCGACCAAAATATAAGCGATGTTCCCGTCTGTTCTGAACAGGGCTGAGGCCAGGTTCTGCCTGATCGTATGGAGACCAGATCTTACAGGATCCGCATTGTGCTCAGATAAAAGGATTTGAACATGTACGATTTTACAGACAAAGTCGTCCTGGTAACCGGTGCCGGGCGGGGTATCGGGCGGGCGATCGCCGAAGCGTTTGCCCAGCAGGGCGCAGCCGTCGCCGTAAACGATATCACCCCGGTCAACCTGGATGAGACGGTACGCCTGATCACCGCTGAAGGCTGGCGCTGCAAGGACTATGTGTACGATATCGCTAAGAAGATGCCCGTCCAGGCGATGATCGAGAAAGTGATCGACGATTGGGGGCGAATCGACATTCTGGTCAACAATGCCGGGGTAGAGCCGAAGGCATCGTTGTTGGAGATGGATGAGTGGGATTGGCGCCGTACCATGGATGTTAACCTGAACGGTCCTTTCTTCGCCATCCAGTCTGTGGGACGGGTGATGAGTGAGCAGGGTGGTGGGGCGATCGTCAATATCGCCTCGATCGCCGGGCGCGCTCACGGCTTGAAAGACCGCAGTGCCTACGTAGCCAGCAAGCTGGGGCTGATCGGTCTGACGCGCGAGGCGGCGCGCGAACTGGCTACCTACAATATCCGTGTCAACGCCGTCTGCCCGGGGGTGATCGAGACGGAGATGACCGCCGAACTGCGCAGTAATGAGGTCATGATGAAGAAATGGTTGGAGGATATCCCCCAGGGACGCCTGGGGCTGCCGCAAGACGTGGTCAACCTGGTGCTGTTCCTGTGCAGCGAAGCGGCCGCTTATCTGACCGGCCAGGCGATCAACGTGGATGGCGGCAAAGTGATGTGCTGAGCGCCCGCAGTGGTCAACCCCTGCTGGAAAATAAGCGGATAGCGCCTGACTTACCCTTACTTCCCTAATTCCCTGATCCCTAATCCACTTTTTTCCGATGAAATTGCACGTCCCCCCCGCTTTATATCACCGCCGCTTCCGCTACCTGTGGCTTGGGCAGACCATCTCTATTGCCGGGACGCAGATGCAGACCTGGGCACTGTTCTGGCATATTCGCACCCTGACCGACCAGCCGATCGCCCTGGGCGGCGTGGGTCTGGCGCGCATCTTGCCGATCGTCGTCTTCTCGCTGATCGGCGGTGCGGTGGCGGATGCCGTTGACCGCCGCCGCCTGCTGTTTGCCACCCAGAGCCTGATGGCGCTGACCGCCATCGCTCTGGCCTGGCTCACCTTCCAGGCGCGCATCGAGCTGTGGCAGATCTACCTGCTGACTGCCGTCCAGGCGATGGCAGTGGCATTCGACACGCCCTCCCGTCAGGCGTTGATACCCAACTTGATCCCGGCGCGCGACCTGCCCAATGCTTTCAGCCTGAACTCGATCGGCTTCCAGGCAGGAGCGATCATCGGGCCGGCTTTGAGCGGTCTGGTGATCGCCTATTTGGGACAGGCTGCCGTCTATCTGATCAACGCCGCCACATATGGGGCTGTGATCGCCGCCTTGATACTGATGGGCGCGGTGGCGCAAGCTGCCGACCCGCTCAAGCGACCAGAGGTAAGCCTGAACGCCATCCGGGAGGGGGTGCGCTTCATCCTGCGCTCTCCGATTATCCTCTCGAGCATGCTCCTGGATTTTTTCGCCACATTCTTCTCATCCGCCAACACGCTGATGCCGATCTACGTGCGCGATGTCCTGAATGTGGGCGTGATCGAATACGGCTGGCTGTCTGCAGCGCAGGCGATCGGCGCCACCCTGGCAGCCCTGGTGGTGTCGCAGATGGACGAGATCCGCCACCAAGGGAAGGTATTTCTCTCGGCAGTAGTGGCGTTTGGCCTGGCGACAATCACCTTCGGGCTGGCGCGCAGCCTGCCGCTGGCGATGATCGCCCTGATCGTCATCGGTGCATCGGACTCGGTCAGCATGATCATCCGCAACACTATTCGCCAGCTGCAGACACCGGATCACTTGCGCGGGCGTATGGTCAGCGTGACCCAGATATTCTTTATGGGTGGACCGCAGTTAGGAGAGGTGGAGGCCGGGGTGGTAGCCCAGATATTCGGGCCGGTGTTTGCCATCGTCAGTGGTGGAGTGGGTGCGCTGCTGGCTGTGGGTTGGATCGCCCACCGCTGGCCGCAGCTGCGGCGCTACAACGGCGACGAGCCGGTGCTGGCTGGGGCAACAACGGATTGATCTTTTTGCAGTAATCCCTCCCATTCCCCCATTAAAATCTCTAACTCATTGTGAATATCGACATACTCCATGCCCAGGCGCTCGACCTGCTCCGGGTCTGATGGCGGACTTTCGAGCTGGTTCGCCAGCGATTCCAGGCGCACTTCCAGGACGGCTATCTGCTCCTCTACCTCCTTGAGCCGCCGCTTGCGCTGTCTCTCCTCTGCCGACGATCGCCCTGCGCGTTCCTTTTGGTTGGTGCTGCTATCCTGCTGGCGCGCTACCGCCAGGGCAGCTTTTTCAGCCTCACGCTGGGCGCGGTACTGGGTGTACGTACCGGCAAAGATGCGCATGGCAGCCTCATCCGGCTCGATCTCCCATATCTGTGTGCCCAGGGCGTCGATCAGGTAGCGGTCGTGCGAGACCAGCAGAATGGTACCCTGGTAGTCCTGCAGCACTTCCTGCAGGATCTCTTGGGAGGGGATGTCCAGGTGGTTGGTCGGCTCGTCGAGCAGCAGCAGGTTGGCATTCGTCAGGGAGAGCTTTGCCAGTGCCAAACGCCCCCGCTCCCCGCCTGAAAGGGTTGACACGGTCCGGAACACATCCTCTCCCGTGAACAGGAAGCGCGCCAGATAATCACGTGCCTCTGACAGCAGCATGCCGGGAGCGACCGGCGATGCAATCGCCGATGAAATCGCCGATGAAATCGCCTCGATCTCCTCCACCAGCGTGCGTTTGGGGTCCAGGTCCTCGTGGGCCTGGGCAAAATATCCGATATCCAGGCTGGCGCCCAACAATACCTCCCCTTCCAGGGGTGGTAGCGCCCCCAGCAGCGTTTTGAGGTAAGTGGTCTTGCCCGCACCGTTGGGACCGATCAACGCCGCGCACTCGCCGCGCTTGAGCACCAGGTCGGGGACATGAAATAGCGGCCTGCCTTCATCCTGGTAACCGATTGCCACGTCATAAGTGCGCAGCACCAGGTCCCCCGACCGGTGGCTGGCTTTCAAATTGATGCTCAGATGAGGCGGGCGGTTGGTGGGCGGGCGCAGGGCTCTGATGCGCCGCTCTGTTTCCTCAACGCCCATCGTGTGGGTGGAGATGTCCGCCTCAGAGCTGATCTGCAGCCAGCTTTTGCCCTGCATGGCATCTATTCCGAGGCTCTCGATTGCCTGTACCTGGCGGCTGAGGCGGCGCAGCCTGCCTTTAGCCTGTATGGTGTTCTGCCCGGCGATATTGCGCTTCACATAGTCGAGATCCTTCAGCAGGCGTTCCTTTTCGGTGCTGAAGAGCTGCTGGCGCAGGTCCCAGCGTTCCTGGCGCTGCTGCACGTAAGCGGAGTAGTTGCCGCGGTATATCTCCAGCCCGTCCCGGCGCATCTCCCAGATATGGTCGACCACCCTGTCCAGGAAATAGCGGTCGTGAGAGACGATCAGCACTGCGCCATCCCACTGGCTGAGGTAGCCTTCCAGCCATTCCACCGCGCTGATATCCATGTGGTTGGTTGGTTCGTCCAGGATCAGCAGGTCGGGCGCGGCCAGCAGCAAGCGCGCCAGCACCCCCCGTGTGCGCTGCCCGCCGGAGAGCTGGCTGACCGGGCGGTGGAAGTCATCCGTAGCGAACCCCAGTCCGCTCAGGACCTGCTTGATGCGCGTCTCGTAGGTGTAGCCGTCGAGCCGCTCGAAGGTCGCCTGCAGCGGGCCGTAGCGCTCCAGTGCCGCGTCTGCCTGGGCGGGGTCGCCCATGGCAGCTTCCAGGCTGGCCAGGTCTGCCTCCATGCGGCGCAGGTCGCCCATCGATTTCAGGCATTCTTCCCACAGGCTGTGGGTGCCGTGCAGCCCGGCTTCCTGCGGCAGGTAGCCCAGGTTCAGACCGCGCCCTCGTTGCAGGCTCCCGCTGCTGGGCTCGTCCAGGCCGACCAGGATGCGCAGCAGTGTGGTTTTGCCGATGCCGTTCGGACCGACCAGGGCGATGCGAGCCCCGTGGGGGATGCTGAACGACACGCGGGAGAAAATATCGACCGCTCCAAAAGACTTGGTCAGATTTAAGCCGTTGATGAGAGACATCCGGAGGTCGATTATACCGTGTTATAATCGCGCCCGCTGAAAATATGGAAGGACTGCCGGGAACCAGCCTGTTGGTGGGGAGTGAGCTAACCCCTACCAGCGCTATTTCCTGATAACGAAATGGAACCAACACAAGACACGCAAACCGGTTATTCGAAAACCACTCGCAGGCTGATCTGGGCGCTGGTGATCGCTTTCTTGATCGCCGCGGTGATCACTGCTTACTTTACCTTCATCGCCATGCGCGATTTTGTCTCTAGCTGGGAACTTACCTCCCTGCCGGGGATCGCACTCGCACCGGCAAAACCTACCTCAACACCGGATGAGAGCGGAGTTATCCGGGATGTAGAAACCCCTCTGCAAGCCCCCAGCGGTCCGCAGCCGGAGTCATGGGATGGCGCCAGCCGGGTGTCCGTGCTGGTGATGGGGCTGGACTACCGCGATTGGGCAGCCGGTGAGGGCGCGCCGCGCACCGACTCGATGATCCTGCTGACCATCGACCCGCTGGCGCGGACGGCGGGCATCCTTTCCATCCCGCGCGACCTGTGGGTTAACATCCCGGGCGGATTCAACTACAGCCGCATCAACACCGCCTACAGCCTGGGTGAAGCCTATAAATACCCGGACGGCGGCGGTCCTGGGTTAGCCATGGCGACGGTGGAAGAGCTGCTTGGCGTGCCGATCGACTTCTACGCTCAGATCGACTTTGGCGCTTTCGTGCGCTTCATCGATGAGATCGAAGGCATCAAGGTCGATATCAAAGAAAAAATGAAGGTGGACCCGCTGGGCGATAATAATGTCAAGACACTGCGCCCGGGCATACAGACCCTGAGCGGTGAGCTGGCGCTGGCTTATGCGCGTACGCGCAAGACCGAAGGCGGCGATTTCGACCGTGCCCAACGCCAGCAGGAAGTGATCCTGGCGATCCGCAACCGCATCCTGAGCGCGGACATACTGCCCACGCTGATCACAAAAGCCCCGGTCCTGTACCAGGAACTGTCAGCGGGTCTGAATACCAACCTGACCCTGGAGCAGGCGATCAAACTGGCCTGGCTGGCGCAGCAGGTCCCGGAGGAGAGCATCAAGCGCGGTGTGATCGGTCCGCCCGATCAGGTGCTGCTGGTCAAATCACCAGAAGGTGATGATGTGCTCAAGCCGATCGCTGATAAGATCCGCGCCATGCGCGACACGATCTTCTTCGAGCAAGGTCCCGCCAGCCCGGCGCTGGAGATGCCGCCTGCCGAGGTGATCCAGGCTGAGGCAGCCAAACTGCGCGTGCTGAACGGTACTGCAACCGCCGGTCTGGCAGCGCGCACTGCCGATTACCTGAAGAGCCTGGGCTACAATGTGGTCGAAACCGGCAACGCTGAACAGCTGTACACCAACACCAATTTATTCGACTATACCGGCAAGCCCTATACGCTGCGTTATCTTTCCGAACTCATGAATGTGTCTTCCAACCAGATCTACAGCCGCTACGACCCGACCAGCCCGGTGGATGTGGTGGTCATCCTGGGCGCAGATTGGGCTGCCAGCAACCCCATGCCATAAGTATTGTGTCAGGTATTCCAGTGTCAAGTATCAAGCCAGGCGTCCTATCGGGAGTCCTGGTATATTGATCATCTACCGGTGACACATGACACATGATACAGGAACTCTTGATACGTTATCCGGTTCCGTCGAGCGCATCACGTTCTACAACCCGGAGAACGGCTACAGTGTGCTGCGCCTGCGCCCGGAGGGTTCCCGCAAGATACCCGGACTTAACCGGGATGGGCTGGCAACGGTGGTCGGCAACCTGCCCGAGCTTTCACCCGGCGAGCACCTGCGCCTGAGCGGACGCTGGGCCAACCATCCCCGGCACGGAATTCAGTTTCAAGTCGAGATTTGTGAAGGGACACTCCCCGCCACACTGGCGGGCATCCGCCGCTACCTGGGCTCCGGGCTGGTCAAGGGCATCGGCCCGCGCCTGGCGGAGCGCATCGTTGCCCATTTCGGGACACAAACACTGGAAATCATCGAGGACCATCCGCAGCGCTTGCTGGAGGTCACGGATATCGGACCTATGCGCGCCGGGCGGATTGCCCGCGCCTGGGAAGAGCAGCAGCAGGTCAAAGAGATCATGCTCTTCCTACACAGCCACGGGGTGACCACCAACCTGGCGGTCAAGATCTACAAGCAGTACGGTGAGTCTGCCTTGCAGGTCGTGCAGAACGATCCCTACCGCCTGGCGCAGGATATCTACGGGGTGGGCTTCAAGACCGCCGACAGCATCGCCCAGGCGCTGGGGCTGCCCGGCGACCACCCATCGCGCATCGATGCCGGGTTGGTGTATGCTCTGAACCAGATGACCGATGATGGACATGTTTATACCCCTCGTTCATTGCTGGCGGAGCGCGCCGTCGAGCTGCTGCAGGTGCCTGCCGAGCTGGTCGCACCCGCCCTGCAGCGCCTGGTGCAGGACGATCGTGTGCGGGAGGAAACCGTTCCCTACGATTTCATCGCCGATGAAATCGCCGCTGATGTCGCAGAAGGGCCTACTATGTATGGACAGCAGGCGATCTACCTGACCCCGCTGTATTTCAGCGAGGTGGGTCTGGCAGAGCGCCTGAAGATGCTGTCTTCTGCCTTACCCTCGCGCCTGAGCGACCTGCCGCCGGCTTTTGTCACTCTAGATGCCCAGCTCTCTCCGCAGCAGGTAAGCGCCATCCAAACCGCCCTCAGCCACCCGCTCAGCGTGCTGACCGGCGGGCCGGGCACTGGCAAGACCACCGCCCTGCGCGCCCTGATCGCCGTGCTGGATTCGGCGGGCAAGCGCTACGCGCTGGCTTCACCTACCGGGCGGGCTGCACGGCGCCTCTCCGAGGCCACCGGAAGCTCTGCCAGCACCATCCACCGCCTGCTGGGATTCGCTCCTGGTAAGGGATTCAAACACAACCTGGAGAACCCCCTACCGGTCGATCTGGTGGTGATCGACGAGGCCTCCATGCTGGACCTGTCGCTGGCGTACAGCCTGCTCAAGGCCATCCAGCCGGGGACGCATTTGCTGCTGGTGGGAGACGTGGACCAATTGCCCTCGGTCGGGGCGGGCGATGTGCTGCGGGATGTGATCGCCAGCGATATCGCCCCGCTCACCCGCCTGTCGGTCATCTTCCGCCAGGCAGCTGGCTCGCAGATCATCACCAATGCCCACCGCATCAACCAGGGTCAGATGCCGCTCTTCCCCAAGGTTGCTCGTTCTTCGAGCGACCTGGATGCCGGCCCGGAGGATGGCGGGGATTTCTTCCTCTTCCCGGCCGAGACGCCGGAAGAAGCCGCCGGGTGGGTGCTGGATGTAGTCAGCCAGCGCATCCCGGGCCGGTTCGGGCTGCACCCGCGCGACCAGATCCAGGTGCTGGCGCCCATGTACCGCGGGCCGGTGGGGGTGGATGCCCTCAACGCGGCTCTGCAGGGCGCATTGAACCCGCCTGGGGCGGCGAAGCCCGAGCGGCGCCTCTTTGGGCAGCTCTTCCGCCAGGGGGATAAGGTCATGCAAGTGCAGAACAACTACGATAAGGATGTCTTCAACGGCGATATCGGCCGGCTGGCCGGGCTGGACAGCATCGACCAGAGCTTGACGGTGGACTTCGAAGGCCGCCGGGTAGATTACGACTGGGGCGAAGCCGACCAACTGGTGCTGGCTTATGCCGTCTCGGTGCACAAAGCGCAGGGCTCCGAGTTCCCCGCCGTGGTGCTGCCGCTGGTCACCTCGCACTACCTGATGCTGCAGCGCAACCTGCTCTATACGGCTGTGACGCGCGCCAGGCGGCTGTGCGTGCTGGTAGGCAGCCGCAAAGCCATCGGCATCGCGGTGCGCAACAATAAGGTCACCGAGCGCTACACTGCGTTGGACTGGCGGTTGGGGGGTAGTTGAAAGGTTATAATTGATTGTGCAGCCCTCACCCATCCCCGGCCCTTCCCTCTCCTGCTTTGTGGGAGAGGGAAGGGGGAGTGTCAGATGATGAATAAAGCCCGAAGGATCCGGACGACTGCCAAGGTCCAGCAGCGAGCCAGGGAACTACGCCAGGAGATGACCCCGGCAGAGCGGCTGCTGTGGGATTGCCTGCGCAGTCACCGTCTGGACGGGTTGAAGTTCCGCCGCCAGCATCCACTTGGGTCCTTCATAGTCGATTTTTACTGCCCGGAACATTGCCTGGTGGTAGAGGATGGCGATGTTCACGATTACCAGATCGAAGACGATCTGCAGCGCACCAGCTACCTGGAATCCCAAGGTTTTCAGGTAATCCGGTTTAGAAATTCCGAGGTAGAAAAAGACATCGACACTGTCCTGGCTTCCATCCGGGATGCCTGCCAGCCCCCTACGCATGAGTTTGAGTGTTAGAGGCGGGTTAATATAAGTGAGACCTGCCAGCTCCCTTCTCCCAATCTTGGGAGAAGGGCCGGGGATGAGGGCTTACAGGCAAATACACAAAAAGCCCGGTCCCTGGGATTCGTTCCCTGGACCGGGCAAATTTTTACGGATGGCGCGCCCGATAGACTTTTTGACTGCCCTATCCCGCTGTTTTATGGCAGATTCTTCACCATAGCGGCTAACTGCTCCCTGGTGAAGGCTTTCATCGTGGTAGTGCGTACATTCCCCTGTATCCCCAAACCCAACAAGAAGGTCATGGCGACCTCATCGCTGGGACCTTCGGTGATGCCCACGTAATCGTACTCCCCCATCACCATATAAAACGCCAGCAGCTTGGCGCCCATCGCTTCCAGGCCTTTCTCGGCCTGCTCGATGCGCGCGGGTGCATTCTTGATGTCTTTGATGCCCTGCTCGGTCAGTTTCATCAAGGTAACGTAGAGTGGCATATATCCATCCTCCTTCCTGTGATTCCGATTATTCGGCGCGCCACCCGCCTCTACCAACGCTCCTGCCTATCGAGCCAAGCGCAAAGGCGCAAAAAACCGCCGACGAAATGTCAGCGGTCGATTTGTGCGCTATCTTGCTCGCGATCTCCTACAGAGACCGCTCTCCGCCTGCGATAATTGCAACCGTGCCTTAGGTTAGAAGCCTTCTTATTGTAGAGCCAATCCGGGAAGCTGTCAATATTGTGAAATAATACACAAATATCGCAGCTGGCATTCAGCTAACTCACATCTGGGTTGAGGCTGCAAGCGGGTAGAATTAACCGCACAGGAGACGCGCGGTGAAAATAATCTTATACGTACTCGGTGCTTTATTTATCCTTGCAGGAGGCGTGTGGTTCTTGCAGGGAGTCAACATCCTCCCGGGGAGCTTCATGACCGGTCAAATTCAATGGGCGGTCTACGGCGCTCTGGCGATAGCAGCCGGCATTGGGCTGCTCCTCTTCGCCAGCCGGCGCAAGAAATCTCCACCTGAAGAATAAAACAGGAGGCGGCTGCTTAGTCCTCTTGCTGCTCTTCCCAGGCCAGGAGCCAGGAGTCATACGCATCGGCCCGGTTGCTCTCGTCCACCACCAGGGTCTTATCCACCCCGTCCCGGTCCATGATGAAGAAGGTGATCTGCTCCTGCCCGTCGTCGCTGATCTCGATCACGCAGTCGATGGGTGTGATCTCTTCGCGCAAGAAGTGCCAGCCGAAGTGCGTTTCGCAGGCGGGTTCGTGGCAATTGCACGAACGTCTATCCAGTACAATCTTCATAAATCACCTCCACGTACTCCTCTTGGTTCTCGACCCTCATTTCTCTTCCCACAATTTCTCCGTGCGCTCTGTGGTGAATCCCCTCAAGGCTGCACGAATACCAGCCGCCATGCGCCCCAATAGCGTAAGCCGCCGGTGCGCTCGCATTCGGCAGGGGTCAGCCCGGGGATGATCTGCCCGCCTTCAGCCAGACGCAGGCTGTAGATCACTCCAGGCTGCATGGCGAAATCGGCGTAGCCCGGGTTGATCTCGGGTTTCAAGCCGGTGTAGAAGTGGTTTTCGCCGCCCTCCCAGTTGATCACCGACTCCACCCCCGGGACAGGCTTCCCGGCTGAGTCGTACACCTGCACCTGCACCAGGGCCAGCTCCAGCGGCTGGATCAGATCCGGGTCGCAGACCAGTTCCTGGCGGTCGAGCACGAACGGCGCCCCCTGGGTTGGCGTGGCGGTGCGGGTGGGCAGCGGGGTGCTGGTGGGCCCTGGCGTGCGGGTGGGGGTGGGTGTACGGGTCGCTCCTGGGGAGCTGGTTCCGGTGCTGGGTGCGGTCCCTGCAGTCTCTCGCGGCGTCCCGGATGGGCTGGCGGTGGATTGACCCAGGTCGGTCACCACGGGGGTGATATCCGGCGTCTCTAAGATGGGCGTCTCCAAGACGGGCGTCCCTGTCCCCTCCAATGCTAGCGTCGCGCTGATCTCGGCTTGCGGCGAGCCAGGCAGCTCACCGGTAGCCGCCGGCGCGGAAGTCCCATCCGGCGGTGCCTCCCCGGGTGTGGTGAGTGCGGACTGCCCCACCGCGACCGCCAGCAGCCCCAGGCCGCGCGCTTCCTGCGGTGAGCCACCGTCAGCCAGGGTGCGCTGCGCCTGTTCTGCCAGCACCCGGTACAGGTCCGGGTCCTGCAGCAGTTCCAACCGGGCGCGGGCGCGCAGCAGGTCGCCGTTCGCCAGGTATGCCGCGGCGATGACCGCCCGGTACTGGTCTTTATAATCCGTGCGCAGTGAATCAGGGGCAGTGTTGGTGTACTGCACCGGGCGCACCACCCAGGCGTACAGCAGCCCCAGGGCTGCGCCGATCACCAATCCGGTGAGCAGATACCAGGGTCCCCGCTTCTCGTTCATGGTGTCTGTCCTGGTAGTGCCGGATTCCAGGTTTCCAGGTCGCGCCACAGGCTGCGCATCAGCGCCACATCAGCATCCGTATAACCCTGGCTCTCGGCAAACAGGATCGCCTGGCGAACGATCTCAGCGGGCATATCGCTGCCCAGGGCTGACAGGCGGGTGACGGCTTTCGCCAGGTCGCGCTCGGTGCTGTAAGCCTCGGCGACCATCAGCACGTAGTCGCTCTTGTAATCGACGCGCAGTGTCTGGGGTGTGGTGTCCACATATTCGACCGGGCTGACCACCCAGCCGTAGAGCATGCCGGCTGCCGCCCCGACGAGTATTGCCAGTATAAAACCGATCCAGCGCGACATATCTTGTGTATTGTGCCACACTCCGCCGAACGTGGCAAGAGAAATGAAGGGTTGAGTGCCGAGAGTGGCAGTTCCAGGGAATTACCCATGAGTTTGAATAAAAACAACAATTCATTGTTGCTTCTGGAGGGAATTTCCTGTAGAATCAATATACAAAGCTGCCTATACGGCCAGCGCGATTGGAGCTCGGGGAGGAAGGAATCATGGATATCATCAAAGTATCCGGTAAATCGCGCACGTCTGCCGTCGCAGGTGCAATCGCGGGCGTATTTCGGGAGAATAAGCGCGTCGAGGTGCAAGCGATCGGAGCCAGCGCGATAAACCAGGCTGTCAAGGCGATGGCGCTTGCAAAAAGCTATCTGGCGGAAGACGGCTATACCGTTGTCTTCATCCCGGAATTTGTGGATGTGGAGATCGATGAAAAGATTCGCACTGCAATCAAGTTCGTTGTGGAGCCGCGCTAAGACGGTCAGAAACCTTTAGAATACCCTACAGTAAGGTTTGGGGTTCGTAAACGCGCCGAGGGTCTGCCAGGCTTCAGGGCGCGTCGTTATTTAAGTATCCGGCACGGCGCAGCATCTCGTCGACTTCCTGGTTGTCCGGTTCGATAACGACCAGCTTCCACTTTCCCTCCCCGACCACAATCGTTGGCGTGGTGCGATTGCCGCCATTGATAAAGAGCACGAAGCTCTCGGCCTCGAGATCGTGGTCGATGTTGATATCGCCAAATGGGATCGACATAGATTGCAGCGTACGGCGCACGCGGATGGTATCCCCGCAGTGGGTCGCTCCGTACATTGTAATGGGCTCAGGCATGGGTTGAACCTCCTATCAGGGGGAATTCCTAATCATACCGTATAGGCTCCCCTTCCACAATAGGATCGATCTTAATAACTGATGTTACGCAGTTCCTGGGGAAATCGGGGGTGTTTGGGCGATGCTAGCATCGAAGCAGTCTCCCTGGTAAAAACCCGAAGGTCTCGGGTATCATTACCCCTTGCACACGGTGCGAGGCGCATGGACAAGATGAGTATTTTGAAGGCAGACGGGAACATGCAGTTTGGCAGGGTGTTATTAACCTTCGAACGGTTGAGAGCCGGTGTAATAAGAGATTGGCGACCACGAGCCGCTTGTATCCTGCTGTTGACGCTGGCGCTGGCTGGTTGCGCGGGTGGTGAACGGACAGCCCGGTCGGTAAACCAGGCCCAGGCTACGCCCACTCCCGCTCCTGTCAGCGGAATGGGACTGGAACCGCCCACTGCGACTGCTGCCCCACAGACCACCATTAGATCACCTTCGTTCACTACTACAGCCAGCCCGACTTCGACCGCCGTGGCCAGCTCCACTTTCACTGCCGCGCCCAGCCTCACCCCGACCGCCACCCCGCTCACCTGCTGGGGGCAGGGCGGGCGTTTCGAGCATGGCAGTCTGCGCTCCGACTTGCTCAAGCTGCCGATGGAGTATTCGGTCTACTTGCCGCCCTGCTACGACCACCAGCCGGAGCGCCGCTACCCGGTGCTTTATATGATCCACGGCATGAATTACAACAACGACCAATGGGACCGCCTGGGTGCGGATGATGCGGCAGACGACCTGGTAGCTGCGGGTGAGATTAACCCGTTCATCATTGTCATGCCGCGCGACCGCTCTTGGGAGCAGCCCGCCGATGACCCATTCGGGCAGGTGCTGGTCGATGTGCTGGTGCCCTTCATCGACGAGCAGTACCGCACCCTTCCGCAGCGCAGCTCCCGCGCCATTGGCGGGCTGTCGCGCGGGGCGGGCTGGGCGGTGCACCTGGGGCTTTCCCGTTGGGAGCTGTTCGGCGCTATCGGGGGGCACAGCTTGCCGGTGTTCTGGAGCGACACCGGGCGGGTGCGCGGCTGGCTGGCGGCGATCCCGCCCGAATCGATGCCGCGCATCTACCTGGACATCGGCGAGAAGGACCGCCAGTCCATCATGCAGTCCGCCCTGTGGTTCGAGGACGTGCTCGACGAGGCGGGTATCCCTCACGAATGGCACCTGTACCCGGGCTACCATGAAGAGGCCTACTGGGAAGCGCATGTGGAAGACTACCTGCGCTGGTACGCGGCGGGCTGGTGACCACCGGCTCGGGTGATATAATTCCGCTCATGGCACTGACCCCAGAAGAAGTCGATCACATCGCCGCGCTGGCCCGCCTGGAGCTGTCTGCGGAGGAAAAAGACCGTTTCCGCCAGCAGCTCTCCGCTATCCTGGATTACTTTTCCCAACTCCAGGCGCTGGACACAGCCGATATCCCGCCCACCGCCAGCGTGATGGCAGCCATCGGCGCTCCCCGCCCCGACCAGCCTCGTCCGGGTCTATCCCTGGATGAGCTGCTTTCCAATGCTCCCCAGGTGAGCGATGACCAGTTCAGGGTGCCTCCAGTGCTTGAGTGATAGAAAACCACGCCCATGCCAGACCTGACTGACCTGACCCTGCTGCAAGCCGTAGAAGCTCTGCGCCGCGGCGATACCTCCAGCCGCGAGCTGGTGAGCGCCTGCCTGGAGCGCATCGAGCGCCTGGAGCCGCAGCTGCACTGCTTCCTGGCATTGACCACTGGCAGCGCGCTGGAGCGCGCCGCCGAAGCAGACCGCCGGTTGGCAGGCTGGCGAGACGATCCGCAGCAAGAGCTCCCGCCGCTGTTGGGGGTACCCCTGGCGGTGAAAGACGTGCTGTGCGTGGCGGGCGTGCCTTGCACCAGCGGCTCGCGCATCCTCGAGGATTTCGTGCCACCCTATAACGCAACTGCGGTAGAACGCCTGCTGCAGGCGGGTGCGATCCTGTTGGGTAAGACCAATACCGACGAGTTTGCTATGGGCTCGTCCACCGAGAATTCTGCCTACGGAGTCACCCACAACCCGTGGGATCTGGAGAGGGTGCCGGGCGGCTCGAGCGGTGGCAGCGCGGCGGCGGTGGCTGCCCGCTGTGTGCCGGCCGCGCTGGGCACCGATACCGGCGGCAGCGTGCGCCAGCCGGCTTCCTTCTGCGGGGTGACCGGCATCAAACCCAGCTATGGGCGTGTCTCGCGCTACGGGCTGGTGGCTTACGGCTCGTCGCTGGATGTGGTGGGCGTGCTGGCACGCGATGCCGCAGATACCAGGGCTGTTTTCAATATCATCGCCGGGCACGACCCGCTGGACGCCACCAGCCTGGACCTGCCCGGGGGAGAGGCTGCGTTCTCCGTCGAAAGCCAGACCGCCGGCAGGCTGCTGGAGGGGCTGCGCATCGGGGTGCCCGAGGAGTATTTTATCGGCGGTCTGCAAGGAGAGGTCGAGTCTGCTGTGCGCGAGGCGATCCGCGTGCTGGAGCAATACGGGGCGCGTGCCCAGGCGGTCAGCCTGCCGCATACCGAGTACGCCCTGCCGGTCTACTACCTGATTGCTCCGGCGGAGGCCTCCGCTAACCTGGCGCGCTACGACGGCATCCGCTACGGGCCGCGGATCGCGGCGGAGCGCCTGGGCGACATCTACCGCCGCACGCGCGGCGAGAAGTTTGGCGCGGAGGTCAAGCGGCGCATCATGCTCGGCACCTACGCCCTCTCGGCCGGATACTACGATGCCTATTACGGTCAGGCGCAGAAAGTGCGCACCCTGATCCGCCGCGACTTCGAGAGCGCTTTCGAAGATGTGGATGTGATCGCCGCCCCGGTCGCCCCGACCACCGCCTTCAAGATCGGCGAGCACGCAGACGACCCGCTGGCAATGTACCTTGAGGATATCTTTACTTTACCAGCCAACCTGGCTGGCCTGCCGGGGCTGGCTTTCCCGGTCGGCTTCGACAGCCAGGGTCTGCCCGTCGGGATGCAGCTCATGGGAGCGCACTTCCAGGAGGAGCTGCTGTTCCGCATCGCCCAGGCTTACCAGCAGGTCACGAGCTGGCACACCCACCGACCGGAGTTGGAACCAGCCTGATACCAGTAAGACGGAATCTCATCCCGCCGCTAATGTGACGGGAAACAATCCCAGTCTACAGCATACAATGACGATACCTACCTTACCCCAAACCAGCCAGGAATTCATGACCTGGGATTGGCCGCGCATCCAGCCCTTCTACCAGGAGCTTGGAGAGCGCAGCCTGGACGCCTCAACTGTAAGCCAATTCCTCGCCGACTGGACGGCGCTGACCAAGCTGTGGTATGAGGCATACCAGCGCCTGTACGTCGCCAGCACGGTGGATACCACCGACCAGGACGCCGAGCAGCGCTATAACGATTTCCTGGATCACATCTACCCCAATGTGCAGGAAGCCGAACAGGGGATCAAGGAGAAGCTGCTCGCCAGCGGGCTGCAGCCGGATGGCTTCGAGGTGCCGCTGCGCATCCTGGGGGCTGAGGCAGAGCTGTTCCGCCCGGATAACCTGCCCTTGCTGGCCCAGGAGCTCAAGCTGGGTATGGAGCATGAAAAGATCACCGGGGCGCAGACTGTCCAATGGGAAGGTGAAGAATTGACCCTCCTGCAGCTCCAGCCGGTCTATCAAGCCCCCGACCGGGAGCGCCGCGAGCGCGCCTGGCGCCTGGCTGCCGGTCGGCAAGCTGCCGACCGGGGGGCGATCAACGCCCTGTGGGGCAGGATGATGGAGCTGCGCCGCCAACTGGCCGCCAACGCCGGCCTGCCCGATTACCGCCAATACCGCTGGCAGAAACAGCTGCGCTTCGATTACACGCCACAGGACTGCCAGGTCTTCCACCGGGCCATCGAGCAGGTGGCCGTCCCGGCATCCCGGGTGCTGTACGAGAAGCGCCGCCGGCAGCTTGGCGTGGATCGCCTGCGCCCGTGGGACCTGGAGGTGGACCCGCAAGGCCGCCTGCCGCTGCGTCCTTTCGAGACCGTCCCCGAGCTGGAAGCAAAGACTTCTGCCATCTTCCGGCAGGTGGACCCTGAACTGGGTGAATACTTCGAGGTCATGCGCCGGGAGGGGCTGCTCGACCTGGACAACCGCGTGGGTAAGGCCCCCGGCGGCTACTGCACCGATTTCCCAGTCGTGCGCCGCCCGTTCATCTTCACCAACGCGGTCGGCGTGCACGACGACGTGCAGACCCTGCTGCACGAGGGCGGGCACGCTTTCCACGTCTTCGAGGCGGGGCACCTGCCCTACTTCCAGCACTTCCAGGTGCCGTTGGAGTTCATGGAAGTGGCTTCAATGGCGATGGAGATGCTGGCCTCGCCCTATCTGACCGTCGATCAGGGCGGCTTCTACTCGCCTGCCGAGGCCGCCCGCGCCCGGCTCGAGCACCTGGAGCGCTCCCTGCTCTTCTGGCCCTATATGGCGGTGGTGGATGCCTTCCAGCACTGGGCTTACACCCACCCCGGCGGCGGGAACTCTGAGCAGTGCGACGCCAAATGGGCCGAGCTGTGGGAGCGCTTCATGCCCGGCGTGGATTGGAGCGGCCTGGAGGACGATCTGGTCACCGGCTGGCAGCGCAAAGCCCACATCCACACCGACCCGTTCTATTACATCGAATACGGGCTGGCGCTGATGGGCGCGGTGCAGGTGTGGCGCAATGCGATGGCAGACCAGCCTCGGGCGGTGGCGGATTACCGCAAGGCGCTGTCGCTGGGCTACAGCGTTCCGCTGCCCAAGCTGTACGCCGCGGCCGGGGCGCGCTTTGCCTTCGATTCCGAGACATTGGGCGAGGTGGTCGATCTAATGCTGGAGGTGATCGACGAATTGGAAAGTCAGCTGGCATTTTAAATACATCACCACAGAGCACGCAGAGTTCACTGAGATTACCCGCAATTTCATTTGCCATGAAACCGTGCAGCTAATAAGTATCATCAGATTCCCCAACCTATCCTTGAGCGTATGGCTTATTTAGAGACCATCGATGCCAGCGACCGTCTTGATGGCACTCCCAAGGGGCTGCGCATGCGCCAGGTGCCCCCGGAAACCGGGCGCTTTCTAGCCATCCTGGCTGCCGGCGCGCCGCCCGGGCAGTTGCTCGAAATCGGCACCAGCGCCGGCTATTCCGGGCTGTGGCTGTCGCTGGCCTGCCGCCAGCGCGATCAGCGGCTGACCACCTTCGAGGTCGATGCAGAGAAGGTGAAGCTCGCCGGCGAGACCTTCCGCCTGGCAGGGGTGGAGGACGCCATGCAGTTGGTGCAGGGCGATGCCCGCCCGCGCCTGGCCGAATACGAGCAAGTGGCATTCTGCTTCATGGATGCAGAAAAGGATATTTATCCGCAGGTCTACGAGTTGGTGGTCCCCAACCTGGTGCCCGGCGGATACTTCCTGGCCGACAACGCCCTCAACCACCGGGATGTGCTGGAGCCATTTATCCAGCACGCCCTGTCCGACAAGCCGGGTGGACGGGCTGGTCGTCCCTATTGGAAATGGCGTGCTGCTGTGCCGTAAGATATAAGGCCGGGTGCGTTCTCTGAACGCACCCGACCACTGAAACACGAAGGGTATAGCTCAGGACCGGCAGTCCGGCAACCATCGG
>JAQBDA010000296.1:0-3543 GCA_032124675.1 Chloroflexota bacterium | reverse complement strand
CGGATACTCCCGCGTAACCCCACAGCCAGTGCCGGATGCTCCGGATAGCCGAGTGATAGCTCATCCAGGGTAAGCACATCCTGCCCGAGGTGATCCGGTCCGCCGAATTCCAGCTTCATTTGCCAGCCTTGCAGCGGCTTGTCCACCCGCTCGTCCGAGCCCAGGAAGCGGTCGAGCTTCTTCTGGCGAGATTCCGCCTTTTTAGCGACCTTCTTGGCGATCCGCCGCACGCCTGGCTGGCGGGAGGTTGTGCTCATCTCTACCAGCAAAGACTGTTGTTTCGTGCTCTGGATGTCCTGCCGCATGCGCCTGATCTCATCCAGCAGCAGAACCGCTGGGTTATCGATCAGGATGAGTGCCAGCCCGGTACATTCTCCCGGGTTCAGGCTGAAGGTGACATCCTGTAATATGGGGTTTATGCCGTACGATTTTGAGATCCCGTGAGCGGTGAGCATTCTGCCATCCAGTACACGATCCCGGAATTATACCATCCGGTATATACGCCCCGCACCTCACAAACTAACAACATTTGAGTACACCTGGAGCAGGGCAGCAGGGAGGCAGGTTGTCCCCTGAATTGGTATAATGGGCTGCAATGACCAGGTAAAGAGGGGTTTAGGTTGGAGATTAAGCATATGCTGGACAAAGGCAAAGGATCCTGGTGAACCGGTTTTATGGAGTAGTTTACGTCGTGGTGCTGCTGTTAGCCATCGGGCTTGGCTGGGCAGTTTGGCGGGATGGACGACAGACTACGGTGTTGGTCGAATGGACGACAGCCAGCGAACTGGATACGGCGGGTTTCAATCTGCACCGTGGAGAAAGCCAGGAGGGTCCGTTCACCCGGATCAACGAGAATTTGATCCCGGCATCCGCAGACCAGCTGACCGGGGGCAGTTACGGTTATGAAGATCACCCGGTCCAGCCCGGAAAAGTGTATTACTATCGGCTTGAGGAGCTCGAATTTGACGGCAGTTCTAATTATTTCGGGCCGATCTCGGTACAGGCGGAGGGAACATCCACGCCGGGCTACTATCTCTCGTTGGGGTTAATCGCTGCTCTGCTGGTCTACGGAGCTTTCACTCTCTTCCAACGGGTGCGCGCGCCTGCATCTGGCATGGATGGTGAAGGGTGATCGAAGCGCTCGAGCAGGGGGATCTTGTCCGGATAGATATCGGCGGGTTGGGTATTGACCTGCTCTTCACCGATCCTGTTCTGGCTGGCAAGGTGGCCCACCGCTACCGGTACTACCAGCCGTCCGCAGATCTGCGCTTTACAGCAGAGGTCGAAATCTCTTCCCTGCAACCCACCGCCAGCCTTTTGAATATACCCTTTGGGTTTGATGACCGGGTGCTGCGCTGTGACGAACCGGGCTGCCAGGGAACCATCGACCCCTTTCAGCGCCGTGGACGACTCAACCTGAACACGGCTCAACCGCTGGAGGAGATGGAATATTTCCTGCGTATGGTCTGTTCGCTGATCGCATTTGAGGTCGGAGGGCTGCTTTTCCATGCGGCAGGCATTCAACGCCGCGGGCGGGCATACATCTTCTTCGGCTATTCGGGCAGCGGCAAGACAACGATCGCCCGCCTCTCAGCGCAGGATGAAATCATCAATGATGATCTGGTGCTGCTCATGCCGTCACCGGATGGCTGGCGAGTGCACGCCACGCCCTTCTGGAACCATTACCAGGCGCAGTCGCCCACCTTTCCGGCAGCGCTGGTAGGATTGTTCCGCCTCGTCCAGGACAGCCGGGTATACCTGGAATCCGCCAGCCGCGCCTATGCTGTGGCAGAGATGGTGGGCAGCGTACCTGTGGTGTCGGCTGACCTTGGTCGCAGCCTGGCACTGCTTCAGCGCTGCCAGTCAATCCTGGATGCGGTTCCGGTTTACCGGCTGCATTTTCTCGAAGATGCCTCCTTCTGGCAGGTAATTGAAGAAGCAGTTCGGGCTGAAGATTGAACCAGGAGACGCTCACCAACGACTATAAAAGAGAAGAAGCTGCGGATGAGGTCCGGCTTGCGTCTGTGGCTGATCGTGAGCTTATCCGGCTGGTTGCTGCTCGCAGCCATGAGGCATTCGCCGAGCTGTACCGGCGTTTCAGCGCTCCGCTGTTCAATTTCCTGCTCAGTCTGGTGAGCGACCAGCATGCCGCTGAAGATCTGCTCCAGGAGGTATTCCTGGCGGTCTGGAAAGGAGCAGGGCGCTACCGGGGTGCAGCAGCGGTCAAGACCTGGCTCTTCAACATCGCCTACAAACAGGCTGTCTCTCACCTGCGCCGGCGTAAGGAAGTGCTGGTCGATGATCTGGACCAGATAGCGGCTGCACCAGGTTCGCCTGGATTGTCGGGTGACCCAATCCAGAACCGGATTATCATCCAGGCGCTGGAGCGGCTTACACCCCAGCACCGGGCGGCATTGGAGCTGGTGCTGTATTACAAGATGAGCTACCGGGAAGCAGCAGAAGTGCTTGCCTGCCCGGTCGGAACAGTAAAAAGCCGGGTGAGCTACGCCCGCCGGCAGCTGCAGGCAATGATCCATGCCTCAGGGCAGTCTGCCGAGGATCGTTATTAGTTTACGTGTGAATAACAAGGAATGGCTGCATCTAATAAAGATCGAGATGAAGAACTGAATTACCTGCTGCCGGGATATATCAACGGCCAGCTACCTCCAGAACAGCGCCAGCAGGTCGATGCCTGGCTGGACAGCAGCCCCCAGGCTGGGGAACAGCTGCGCAGCTGGCAGCAGATCCACACCGCCCTGCAGGGTCGACCGGTCCGGACTCCACCCTCTGGAATCTGGCTTGCTCTCGAGCGGCGTGTTTTCCATAATGATGTGCGTAGGGGAAGCAGCGCAGCCAGCCTGCTGGCGGGCTTTGCACTGGCAGCGATCACGCTGGTGCTTTTGTGGCTGACAATACGGCCGGGTGTACTGCTGCAGTGGACGGTCAACAGTGACAGCCTGGCTGCCTACCGGATATACCGTGCTCATGGAGATAGTCAGGAATTCGTCTTGTTGGGAGAGATCGACAGTAAACCAGGTGAGATGCGCTACACTTATTTGGATGTATTGTCCCTGCCCGGACAGCGCTATATCTACCAGGTCGAGGGGGTTACACCGTCCGGGGTGTCCATTGTCAGCCAGAGGGTTGCCAGCCAGCCCCTGACAGCGCTGCCGGGTCAGCTTGCCATTTTGATCTCCAGCCTTGTGCTTGGAATATTGGCTGCTATCATGGTGAGGAATTGGGACACAGCCAGACTTCCGCGCCTGCTGCCGACCTGACTCCCGGGTGGTAATCATCTCCCGGTGTAGATTTTCCTGAGAATTGCACCGCCAATAGTGCTCTCCATAATTGCTGACAATTAATATTACAATTATGTTAGCTGTGACATTTCGGCTTTGTTGTCACTTGCTTTATCGCCTGAGTTAAGTTAGAATGAGGCAATTCTTGCGAAATTTACTGCGTTAAAAGGGGGCATCCATGGAGGATAGTATGACGGAAGATAAAGATCGTAAACCTTACGCTAAACCGGAAATAGTCCATGAA
>JAQBDA010000295.1:0-6359 GCA_032124675.1 Chloroflexota bacterium | reverse complement strand
GATAACATACGGACAGGCGTTCCTACCAGGAACGCCTGTCCTGAAAGTATCGCATTCTATTCTCATAAGAATGTCTCCTCTATCAGGCGCACTGCATTCTCGATACCGTTCTCACCGAGTACCTGCTCTCCCAAATCGCAGGCCGCCCGGCGCAGGGTATCATCCCTGGTGAGCGTCAGCAGCGCAGACGCCAACCCCGGCACTTCCAAGTTTGTGTGTCGAATCGGCTGCGGGCCAACTCCCAATTCATGGATTCGCTGCGCCCAATAGAATTGGTCTGCCATGTGGGGGATAACCAGCGCAGGTATTCCCGCACGTATACCAGCCGAAGTTGTACCAAATCCCCCATGATGTACCAGCCCCACGCATTGCGGCAGCAGCCAGCTGTGCGGCAAAGACCCGCAGTGGTGGATATCCACCGGCAAGTCGATCTGGTTCATCCCCGCCTCCCAGCCCTGGATGATCGCCCGCACGCCTGCCCGCTGGATGGCATCTACGAACAGCGTGGCTGTCTCGAGGGCATCTGCGGCTCCCAGGCTCATCGCGCCCAGGCTGATCACCACCGGTGGCTCGCCGGCTGATAGGAATTCCAGCAGTTCCGCTGGGGGCTGCCAACCGGATGGTTCCTCGGCAAACCAGTAGCCGACGATCTGGTGGCGATCTTCCCAGTGCGGGTTGGGTGGGTAAACCGCTGCGCTGACCGGCACCAGGTTCAATAGGGGGGAGGTGAAGCCCTCTTTCCCGACCGGGGGCAGACCCTGACGCTTGCGCATACGGTTGAGCGGCAGGGTGGTAATCAAGCTCACAAGACTATCGATTGCCCCGTATGCCAACCGTTTCATCAGCGGGCGACCGGGTTCAGCCCAGGGGATAGCCCAGGGCATGAAGGTTACGCTCAGGTATGGAATGCCCAGCAGGTCGGCTTCATTTTTCCCAGCAGCGCTGGAAGCAGGGATTACCACCAGGTCCACATCCTTGCACAGATCTAGAATTTCCGGGTGTGAGAGCTCTACCATTTCCAACCCAAAGCGCATGGCTCTCACCAGACCAACGCCTGTGTTGCGTGAGCGCTGACGGATCGCCGCGAACTCTTCAGCCAGGTCGATGTCCGGTCCGATGGGGGAAAAAGAGACGCCGTGCGTTTGTACCAGGTTCTCCATGACCGGGTGCGACGCCAATATGACCATATGCCCGGCGCTGTTCAATCCCTGTGCCAGGGCGATGAAGGGCTGTACATCGCCGCGCGATCCGATGGTGGGGATGAGGATCTTCATTTTCTCGATTTCCATGCCGCGAGCGTTGGCGAAGCCTACCTCCTCGCCTGAAGGGATGAAGCCGCACTTATCCAGCACACGCACTGAGGCCAGCACGGTCAGCAGGGTCTTTGGGGGTAAAGGCGGCCATGTGGTTTGCCGGCTGGTCGAACGCTCTTTATGGCTTATTGGCGCAAGATCAGGAAGCGAACTAACAGGATTCCCAACAGCAGCACCAGACCTCCAATCAGGAGGGCGAAGATAAGTGCTCTTCCCCGCCCTGAGACTGAATCACCTTGAGAGCCATTACGGGCGTTCATCCCCGCGCCGATGGCGACCCCGATGGCGACTCCGATGCCGATCCCCAGTGCCAGGTTGTCGAATACAAGCCCTAAAGCAACCCCGAGCCCGGCTCCAATAGCGATCCCTGCGCCGAGATGATTGTTCTTACTCGCCTCGCGCTGCGATTTCTGGGGAAAACTGGAATCTGGTGTGGGTCCAGGGTCCTGGCTGGTGGTATTCTTCTGTACGCCCTCGTTCTGATCTGGTTCCATCTTTATTCCTTTATGTGGGGGATTGAGGTTGTAGCCGGAACGGGTTGTGGCTGTAATTATTTATAACGCATTTTGGTAAGATTGAGAGGGTGCATATATTACAGCAATCTTCGCATAGCCATATGATTGGGGTTATCGAATGAATCCGACGCTTGCTATCAGAGAAACTCACAGAAAGTGGTTGTCACGGAGCGGCGATTCCCAAAGAGATAATCAATTTATTGCCGTGATACGCGGCTCAAATACGTTATAATATTGGTGCACTTTGTCTGAAATAGGAGGGGACTATGTTAGGTCACTGGCTGCTGTTTTTTAAGCCATTTTAGCGGGTCGAGTATACCCGGAGGAGCGATAGTAAGGTGAAACCAACCTCCCGCAGGTGATGTCCAAGGATACTTGGCATGCATTACCTGTGGGAGGTTGTATGTTATCAGCGGGTGAAAGGAGGCTCATTCGGGGAAATTTATGCTGATTGGGAGCGATGTATGCACTGGAAATGCGATAGAACGCGAGTCAATATATTCAGCCAAAGGAGACGCAGATGGATTTTCTAAATGTTCAGGGTTTTGACGTCCAGCCAGGAAAGAACCACGATTTTCAAGCCTGGGTGCGAAATAATTTCGATGCATTTGCCGCCGCGATGCCGGAAGGCATCGAGCTGGTCGGCATCTATGCAGCCATTTTCTCATCGGAGAAGGAAAGCGGCAGCTATAAAATCGTGCTGCGCCTGGACAGCTACGGGGCGATGGACAGGTTCGCTGCTGCGGCAGGGAAGAATCCGGAGCTAGCGCGCCTGCTGGAGGAGTACGGTTCATTCGGCGATGCGCGCCTGGGCGCTAATTTTAGCAACGAGCTGTTGAAGTCCGTCTCCGATGTCACAATCTGGGCGGATACCCCTGAGGAATAAACCCAAACGGGTTGTCAGGTGTGGAGTATTGAGGAGGAAGGCGATGGCGAAAATACTGGTGCATTTAACCCACGGTCCGGAGCACCCCACCCGGGCTGCGCTGGCTTTTCTGGTGGCGAAAGCGGCGATAGAAGAAGGTCATGATGTGACCATGTTCCTGGCAGGAGATGCGGTGCAGTTGATGCGAGAGGGCGCATTGGATAACCTGAATGGTTTGGGCACCGGCAGCCTGCGCCAGTCATACGATGCCGTTGTGGCTGGTGGGACGAAGATCTATCTCTCCGGCATGTCGGCAAAAGCGCGCGGCCTGCCGGCAGCTGAGATCGAGGGCAAGCCGGCTGAGTTCGCCATGCCTAACGTGCTGGTGCAATTGGCTGTGGATAGCGACCGCATGTTTACCTATTGAGCGCCCGATAATCCTTGTCATTCATCGATCAATTCTCTGAGCTGGCCGGAGAATATTCACGCTACCGGCCTGGTTATCCTCAAGCGCTGTTCAAGTACCTGGCTTCGATAGCCCCGGATAAGGACTTGGCCTGGGATTGCGGTACTGGCAACGGGCAGGCTGCCCTGGCTCTCGCCAGGTTTTTCCGGCATGTGATCGCTACCGATGCCAGCCGGGAGCAGATCGCCAATGCTTTCCCGCACCCAAAGGTAGACTATCGCGTGGAAACTGCGGAGAGCACGTCAATCGATCGGGGATCAGTCGACCTGGTCACTGTAGGCACTGCGGCGCACTGGTTCGAATTCGACCACTTCTACGCCGAAGTGCGCCGGGTCTGTAAGCCTCGGGCGCTTCTCGCTGTGTGGGGATACCATCTGCCGCGGACTGCCCACGGAGTGGACCGCCTGCTGGAGCGCTACTACCGTGAGACGCTGGATGGGTACTGGGACGAACGGCTGCGCTACCTGGATGAGCGCTACCAGACACTGCCGTTCCCTTTCGAGGAGCTCCAACCGCCGGAAATTGATATGCTGGTGGACTGGGACCTGAACATGCTGATCGGGTTCCTGGCAAGCTGGTCTGCCACGCCGAAGTTCATCGCCGCCAACGGCGTGCATCCCCTGGAGCTGGTCATCGATGAACTGCGGGTGGCATGGGGTGTGGACAACCGGGTGCGCCGTCTGCGCTTCCCGATGCACATGCGGGTTGGTATAATTTCACATGATGATGACTAAGGTGATCCTGTACGGCCATGCGACCTGCCCGTATATACCCCCGACGCTCGGTATGCTGTCCCAATCGAAGGTGGATTACGAATATATCAATATCCGCAAGCACCCGGAGGCAGCACAGCGCGTGCGCGAGATCAACAATGGTTACGAGAGCGTGCCCACTCTGGTCTTCCCGGATGGCAGCACGCTGACCGAGCCTTCCGCCAGGCAGCTGAAAGCCAAGCTCGAGTCTATGGGCTACCGGGTTGGGCCAGCTGCATTGCTGGTCGGAAATCTGTGGGTGGTGGTGATCGTCCTGGCATTCATCCTGGCTGTGCTGCGGGCTGTGGGGTTGCTGTAGGTAGGGAACAAGTCAACAAGGGAATAAGGGATCAGGCGATCAGGAGGCCAGTACTCGGGTGGAATACTCGCTTATTCACCCCCCCTTATCGCCTTGTCGTCTAATTCCTAGCCGCTTTGCGCCCGAGAAAGACCAGATTCCCGGGCGGCACTTCGCTGTGCACGAACGGTCTGGTCTCCGGCCGGAAGCCGGCTTCGGCGATCAGGCGCAGCCAGGTATCGGTGGAGAATAGCCCGAACTCATGCCGGTCGTGCTCGCAGCGCACCGAGCCATCCGCTTCGCGCAGCAGGTAGGCGAAATCCACCAGGTAGGTGCTGTCGGAGGGGTCGGGGTCCCAGGTCCATTCCAGATAGCGCATAGCTCGCTGGGTTCCATCGTGCCCGCCCTTATCCGTACCGGGCTTGAAGTTCTCCAGGGTGGTGTCGGGGTGGAAAAGCGCCGCGCCCCCAGGACGGCAGTGCGCATAGGCAGTGATTAACGCGTGCAGCAGGTCCTTTTCGCTGGTCAGATAGACGATAGCATCGTGGATGAAGACGGCATCGAATTGGCGCCCCAGCCGCACGCTGCGCATGTCGCCCATGATGTGCTCCAGCTCGGGGTTGAGCGCCCGGCTTACCGCCAGCATATCCGGCGAGAAATCAACCAGGGTCATTTGGAAGTGCTGCTTCAAGTGGCTGGCGTTGTTCCCGCCGCCGGAGCCCAGCTCCAGCAGGTGGGCGCCTTCAGGGACATCAGAATCCAGCAGCGTTTTATGGTAGAAGGCGGCTTCTTCGGCGTATTCCTCCGCTGAGGAGAGAAGCGGCCACCAGGGGGCCAGGTCGGTGTAGAGTCGTGGTGGTGTCATATTCTTCAGCATCCTGAACTGAACATCACAGATATCGCAGCCACACATAAACGCTGGCGATGACCAGCGACATGAATGTAGTTACCAGGCCATAGCGGAGGAAGGTCCCAAACCCGAGTGGATATCCGCTGCGGGTGGCCAGGTTGGCGACGACAACATTGGCAGAAGCTCCGACCAGTGTTGCATTGCCGCCCAGGCAGGCACCCAATGCCAGCGACCACCACAGGGGCATGATGGGAATTGCAAGCCCGAGATTTTCAACAATGGGTATCATCGTGGCAGTATAGGGGATGTTATCGATAATGCCGGAAGCGATGGAGGACATCCAGATCAACAGCATAGATGTGTACGCAAGATTACCACCGGTGAACTCCAGGAGAGCCAGGCTGACCGTGTCGATGATCCCTGCTGATACCACAGCTTCGACCATGATGAACAATCCAATAAAGAAAAACAGCGTGGTCCACTCCACATCCCGCAGCGCATGATGGACATCGCTGCGAGCCCACAACAGCAGCACTGTCGCGCCGGTAAGGGCAATCGTCGCTGGCTCGATATGCAAAGCACCATGGAACATAAAGCCGAAGATCATCAACACGGTGACCACTGCACCTTTATAGAGCAGCTTTTTATCCGTGATCAATGCTGTAGTATCCAGGGCGTTGATATCCAGAGAAACATCCCCTTTGATACTCAATTCACGCCTGAATAAGAACCAGCTCAGGGCGACGAACACTCCGAGGATCACAATCGCTGGCGGCGCCATATTCAATGCGAAAGTAGAAAAGCTAATCCCTGCGGCACTGCCGATGAGGATGTTGGGCGGGTCGCCGATAAGTGTGGCAGACCCACCGATGTTGGAGGCCAGGATCTCCGCGATAAGGAAAGGCACTGGGCTGACTTTCAGGCTGGCGGCAGTGATTAGAGTTACCGGGGCTACCAGGATTACGATGGTCACGTTATCCAGCAGAGCGGACGCAACTGCGGTTACCAGCGATAAGATCACTAAAATGCGGAAGGGCTGGCCGCGCCCCAGCTGGACCGCTTTTACAGCGATCCATTGGAAAATACCGGTCTCTCGCAGAAGGTTGGCGATGATCATCATCCCTGCCAGCAGGAAGATCACATTCCAGTCGATGGAATGGAATGCATTGTCCTGGTCGATTGCACCGATCAGGATCATCATGATCCCCCCTAACAAGGCGGCGACAGTGCGGTCGATTCGTTCGGAAACGATGACGGCATATGTCGCCAGAAAAATTCCCCCGACAATCCAGACCATACT
>JAQBDA010000294.1:0-5999 GCA_032124675.1 Chloroflexota bacterium | reverse complement strand
ATTAGGCGGCAATGGGTTCATTGCCGCATTTATCGGGGGCATTTGCTTCGGATATTTCAGCCGGCATCATCTGCATACTGCGACCGAATACACCGAGGTCACCGGTACCATGCTCTCGTTTGTTGTCTGGGTGATCTTCGGAGCCAGCCTGGTCATGCCCTTGCTGCTGGATTTCTCGGCTCGGGCATTTATCTACGCCCTGCTGAGCCTGACGGTGGTTCGTATGCTGCCGGTGGTTATCTCCCTCAGCGGGCACCGTCTGCGCTGGGATACCCGGCTTTTAATGGGCTGGTTTGGCCCACGCGGGCTGGCTTCGGTGGTATTTTTACTGATGGCAATCGAAGCAGCCGAACACATCGGTTTGGATCCGATGAACAATATGATTACCGCCATGGTGGGTTGGACGATCCTGCTCAGCGTGTTCCTGCACGGCATCTCGGCGCTGCCGCTGGCGAGCTGGTACAGCAAGCGCCTGGAATCCGCCCCGCTGGATGCGCCGGAGCTGGTGGAGGTCGCCGAGCTGGAATCCCACCGGGGAAAGCATTACACTCGTGCCGGATCAGAATGAATGATCATAGATGAAATAAACCTGGTTAAGAGACAATTATTATACGTACACGGATCACAGGGATATTACGGATATTCGAACAAATCCAACAAATTTATTCCTCACACAATAAAAATATCCGTGCTGCTCAGTGAAAATCCGTGTACAGAAAACCACCAAAATTAGGAGTTAACGAATGTCAAATGCCCAATCTTTAGCTGCACCGATGAGCGCGGTGCGCTTTAACCGCTTCCTGGCGGGAGTGTATCTGATCATGGCTGCAGGGATGGCGATCACCGCCCTGGTATCCACCTGGGTCAGCACCAACCAGGACCTCTTGCTGCGCATCGCTACCAGCCCGTGGTTCGCCTTCGGGTTGTTCATGATCCAGATGGTGATCGTGGTCGCACTATCAGCGGCAGTGATGCGCCTCTCACCGGGCTTGGCGCTGCTGCTGTTCCTGGGCTATTCCGCGCTGACCGGCCTGACCATCTCGTCGATCTTTATCTATTACAGCCGCAGCACGATAGCCTATACCTTCTGGGTAGCCGCGGGCATGTTCCTTTTCAGCAGCCTGGTGGGGTTCTTCATCAAACGCGACCTGAGCGGTATCGGCATGTTCCTGCTGCTGGCGCTGATGGGCTGGATCTTTGCCGGGTTCTTCACCTGGCTGTTCCCCTTCTCACAGGGTCTGAACCAGGCGATGAACTTCACCGGCATCCTGCTCTTTGCCGCGCTGACGGTCTGGGATACACAGCGCCTGAAGGTGCTCGCCGGCAAGCTGGAGGGCAAGCAAGGCATGGGCGGGGTCATGGTGCTGGGCGCGCTGGTGCTGTACCTGGATTTCATCAACCTATTCCTGCTGCTGTTGAGAACATCCAGAAGATAGGTTTTAATGAGGCTGCGTGGTCGGACACCGATCATGCAACACCGGAGTCGCCATGCAGGCGACTCCGGTGTAGTTAATCGAACACTTGTGCTATTTTAGCTTTCCTGATATACTCGCCTAAAGGCAAGGCGCAGCCGAAACCTCCTCTGCGGCTGCGCTCTACCTGGGCAGGCCTGGCACCTAAACATCCCACGAGTGGGATGCCAAGGTGTCAGGTCATTTATTCGGCGAGATCACTGGGTGGGGGCGGTGGGGGCACGCTCATTGCTGTGCCAGCGGCGGGTGCTGCGGCTACCTGACCGAACAGATGCCCGAAGATATAGAAGACATACACGCTGATGAAGGCCGTGATCAGCCAGGCAAGTATCCACCCGATACATGGGATGATACCGAGCACCGCCGATATGACGCCACCGATCAGCCCGACCAGGAACCCAGCCAGGATCGAAACCCCCCAGGCGGTCAGGTACTTGCCAACATCTTTGGTGATGATCTTGTTGATATTGCCGAACTCGAAGAAAGCACCAAAATTACCAATGCGGGCGTAGTGGATATAGATCGCTGGATAGTAGAAGGTCAGTGCCAGGCCGTAGATGGCGATCAGGCAGGCGAACAGCCCGCCTACCCCGGCGAAAAGCCCCCATACACTATCTGCCAGATTACCCTCCCCCGTAAAGGCAGCCATGCCGCCGAGTAAAACCATCGGGATGCAGGCTAAAATCAGGGCCGGGATGGCGTAGATCAGGCTGGCGAGGAAGACCATGAAGCCGGTGACCCATTTATCGCCAAAGTCACTCCAGGCAGGCAGCGGTTCTTGCTCGTCGTTCATGACGTTATTGAGCAGCTCGATCAGGTAGCCGCCCCAGGCGAAGTTCACGATCGGGATGGCAGTGACGATGGCTCCGATGACTGATTTAGACAGCCACTTGTCATCTTCGAAAGTAAAGTTGAAAGCTTTGCCGATATTCATATTGCATTCTCCTGTGAAAATATATTGTTGGACATACGTAGTTGGCTGGGGGTGCATTCACCCCCGGAACTGCGCAGCTTCAATATTACTGAATTCTCCTAAATACCAGTATACCAGGAAGTGTCCTTGCGGCGCGCAGCTCCTCCGGCATATGCGGATTTACCCAGCCAGTGGAAGGGTGTGATTTCCCCGGCACCGCGTAACCTCCACTTATAATATTTACTGCTCATTGATGAGCTCCAGCACATAATGATAAACACTTCAGGTGCAAATAGGTTACTCGATCTTCCCCTGAACTGAGTTACTTCTATATGATATACTCGCATACTTGGAATGGCAAAACGATCTGACTTTGAGCGCATATCCGGCGCGAACACCATAATTCCAAATAGATCACTATGGGGAGTGAGCCTGGCGCATAGGAAAAGCGGGCTGGCTGCTGTATTGCTGCTTCTTGCCAGCATGTTGGCCAGCTGTACCGTCGCTCCGGGCAGCGGGCAGAACACCCATCTGACGATCTTCGCGGCAGCTTCGCTGGCGGAGTCGATGCAGGCGCTGGCGGATGCCTATGAAGAGCAGCAGCCCGGGGTCGATGTGACTCTTAACCTGGCCAGCTCGTACCAATTGGTGCAGCAGCTTACTGCCGGCGCGCAGGCGGATGTGTTCGCCAGTGCCAACCCGCAGCAGATGCAGGCTGCCATCGAAAACGGGGTGGTGCGGCAGGGCGAAAGCCAGGCCATTGCCAACAACCGCCTGGTAGTCGTCACCCCGACCGGCAACCCCGGCGAAGTCAGGGAGCTGGCAGACCTGGCGAAGCCCGGTCTGCGGTTGGTGCTGGCTGCGCAGGAGGTGCCTGCCGGTCGTTATGCGCAGGAGTTCTTGCAGCGCGCCAGCGGGGATGATTCATTGGGGAGCGACTTCGCAGCAAGAGTGCTGCGGAACGTGGTCTCCTACGAGCAGTCGGTGCGCTTTGTGCTCACAAAAGTAGCGCTGGGGGAGGCGGAGGCTGGCATCGTCTATGCCACCGACGCTGCCAGCCCGGATGGGCGAGCTCTGGGCGTGATCGAGATCCCCGACCACCTCAATCCGCGGGCTATCTACGTGATCGCACCGCTCGCCGGTACCCATAAACCTGAGCTAGCCCGCGAGTTCATCGAATTTGTGCTGAGCCCGGAAGGCCAGCAGATCATGCAGACCTATGGGTTCCAGGCTGTACGTTAGGTTCTCGCAGGTTTGCGGACCGGCAAGCCAGCCAGTTATAATACGGGGGCGTTACGAGGTCACGAATTGTCCGAACTGATTTTTTCCAGACCACGCAATGAAGCGTCCAAACCCGGCCGGCGCTGGATGTTCGACCGGGTGTGGCTGTTGAGTCTGCCCATGCTGGCATTCCTGGCGCTGCCGCTGCTGGCGCTGGTGCTGCGCATCCCCCCCATGAGCCTGCTGGGTACGCTGGGTGAGCCGGGCGTGCGCCAGGCGATCGGCATCAGCCTGCAGACCAGCCTGATCACGGTCGCTCTGACGGTATTCTTTGGCTCGCCGCTGGCATATCTTCTGGCAAGGCGCAGCTTCCGCGGCAAACGGCTGGTTGAAGCCCTGGTCGACCTGCCCATCGTGCTGCCGCCGGCAGTCGCTGGCGTGGCACTGCTGATCGCCTTCGGGCGGCGCGGCATCCTGGGTGGAACGCTGGACCTTTGGGGTGTTCAGATCGCCTTTACTCCCCTGGCGGTGGTGCTGGCGCAGATCTTTATTGCCGCCCCACTGTTCATCCGCTCGGCTGCGATCGGATTTGCCAGCGTAGAACCAGAACTGGAACAGGCTGCCGGTCTGGATGGCGCCAGCAGCTGGGCGGTCTTCCGATTGGTGACGCTGCCGCTCTCACGCTATGCGCTGTTGAGCGGGGTGATGATGACCTGGGCGCGCGCGCTGGGAGAGTTCGGCGCGACGATTATCTTCGCCGGCAATTTCCCCGGGCGCACCCAGACCATGCCGCTAGCCATCTACCTGGGTTTCGAGCTGGATATGGCAGTGGCGCTCACCTTATCGGTGATTATGTTAGGGCTATCGTTTATCACCCTGTTTTTAGTGAAAATATTCTTCCAGCACGAGCGGGATTAAACCCGGTTCTCGTACGCCTCGATCTCGAAGCCCTGCGTAGTTCGTACCTGGGCGAAAAATCCCAACACCGCCAGCACGATGAATCCCAGCAGCCACCAGAAAGAATTCCCAACCGCCGCTGAAACCGCTCCGCCGCCAAGATCATTAACCGAGACCACGCCAAGAGCCATCAGGAAGGTGGCGATAAGCACACCGGCTCCACCGAGGGCGGTCAGCAGGATAATCACCCACTTCTGGATGTTGAATAGGATCACCACTGCAGCGACGATCACAGCCAGGATTATCCCGACCAGCCAGGCCAGGAAGCCGGTATCTAAACCGATCAATCCCATCAGCCCGACGCCCAGGGCGTAGCCGATCGACCCGGCAAACAGTGCTACCCCGACCATATAAAACAGATAAGACAGCACGGCGAACACCAGCGCTACCACGAACCCAACCACCCAGCTGGTGGTGGTCGCCAGAAAACCGCCGCCGAACAATGTCTGGATGGTCTGCGCACCCAGCCCGAAGCCGAAAAAGAAGCCCCAGATGGGCAGCAAGACCAGGAACAGCCGGTAGCCGTTGAAGGCGATTATCAGGCCGATCAGCAGGGCGATCATCGACATACATAAGATTTCGAAAGTCATGGCATTCTCCTTAGAAATAGATTATTTGGCACCAGCCACGCCGGTGCTTATACTCAGTTCAGAATGATTAAACCCTACCGATGCCTGTGAGTTTCGTTTAACCACAAAACATCCCATCCTGGTAGGCGGGATTAGATAATCAGGATGTTCTTGATTGGGGCTGTCTGCAATAATTAGCAGACAGCCCCGGTAGTATTGGCGGTCTCTTACTTGAACTTGAAAAGTGCCACAGGCGATGCGCTGGTCGAATCAAACTCTACGTATAACACCAGGCATTTACCGGCGTAGGTTTTAGGCGTCTTCCAGTTATACTGCCAGTACCCATCACCCAGGTACTGCAGACCTGAATCGCCTGCTGAGTATTCAAGTACTGGATCTTCGATTGTTTCGTTATCGCACATTGTTTCTTGTGAATATAGTCCACTAAAACTTGATGGATTGTCAATCGGTTCTCCATTGGCATCCGTCAGTCGCCACTTGATTGGGATAGCTCGCCCGGCTTTGGCTTCATTAGTGACACTGATGTCTATTGGATCGAAGAAGCCCTCGAAATCATAATCGATCAGGAAGGTCTGGCAGCTAGCATCACCCAGGTTGTAGTATTCGTCGGTGCCTCGAACGCACCCTTCGTGTGGGCCGATAATATTTGCGAAAAACCCTGCTTCGACATCTTCGATGACTTCATCGAACACCCCATCCGAAGCTTCCATATTATCCCATTGAAGCCATTCTCCATTGTCGAGGTTGTATTCGGCAGAAAGTATTAGATCAGGCCCTTGGTATGTGTCATCCACGGTGGCGTTTATTTTTGCCTGATCATTATTGAGAAATAAAGGCTCAGGAGAG
>JAQBDA010000293.1:0-12292 GCA_032124675.1 Chloroflexota bacterium | reverse complement strand
AGGCACGCACGGAAGCTCTCAATCAGGCGGTCGCCGACGGCGTGATCAGCCAGGAGCAGACCGACTGGATACAAGAGCGCATGAACGGCATGTGGTCGGGTGGCTACGGACCAGGTGGGGGCAGCTGCCTGGGAATGGGCGACGGATTCCAAGGTCGACATGGCGGATTGCGCTGGAACCGGTAGAGTAGACTACAAGCTTTTATACCAAGTGGGTAGTGGAATGAATCCACTACCCACTTTAATTGTTATAATGAATTTTGCCACACAATCTGATAGATCACTTTGCGTATGCCTACCGTCCTGATCATTGAAGATGAACCCGAATTGGTGAAAGTCCTTCGCTCCTATCTGGAGCAGGCAGGATTTCAAGTGCTGACTGCGTTCAGGGGAGATAGCGGCTTATCTACCTGGGAGCATAAGCGACCGGACCTGGTTCTGCTAGACCTCAATTTGCCTGGTATGGACGGGTTAGATGTAGCCCGGGAAATCCGGCGCAAATCCAGCACCCCAATTATCATGCTGACTGCCCGAGTGGAAGAGACAGACCAGCTCATTGGACTGGAACTAGGCGCGGATGACTACATAACAAAACCGTTCTCACCGCGTGTGGTGGTAGCGCGGGCGCGTGCATTACTGCGCAGGGCAGATTCTGCACCGGAGACGCCCCAGATCGTACGCGCGCTGGATCTCGAGGTTGACCTGGGTGGACACACCCTCACGCGGGATGGGTTGGAAATCGATCTGACCCCAACCGAATTCAACCTGCTGGCAGCCATGGCAGCCCAGCCAGGGAGAGCATTCACCCGGCTGCAGCTTTTAGAAGTCAGCCAGGGTGGCGCTTATGAAGGCTACGAGCGTACTGTCGACGCTCACATCAAGAATTTACGTTCCAAGCTGGAACATGATCCCAAGAATCCACGCTATATAGAAACTGTATTTGGCGTGGGCTACCGCTTTACCCGCTCCTGATGCGCCTGAGATTATTCCTCGCCTTCGTAACGGTTGCACTGGTGGCAGTCTTCAGCGTGGTGCTGATCGCCCGCCAGGGCGCTGCCAGTGCAGTGCGCACTTTCATGTTCCGAGGCAGTATGATCGGCATCGACGATTTTGCCAGCCAGCTTGAGGATTATTATGCCGTCAATGGCAACTGGCAGGGGATTGAGAGATCCAGCCTGTGGCCTGGCAGCGGGCAGGGTCAAGGCTTTGGGCGTGGTTCGCAGGGCACGATGCAGGGGGGGATGATGGGGCAGCGCTTGCGCCTGGCAGATGCTGAAGGCAGCCTGGTAGCTGATACTGCATCCCCGGGACTGAGCGGCACAGCACCTGGTGTACAGCTTACTCGGCCTGAAATCAATACCGCGGTTGAATTAAGTGTCAACAATCATGTTGTCGGCTATCTTCTGGCGGAAGGCGGCATGGGGTTCAACCAAGGGGATGAAACTTTCCTGGTCAACCGCATCAGCAACGCGGCACTGATCGCCGGCTTGATCGCCGGAGGGCTGGCGCTGCTGCTGGCGACATGGCTCTCGTACCGCCTGCTGCGTCCGGTGCGCGAGCTCACTCTGGCAGCGAAAAGTATGGCATTCGGAGACCTGTCGCAGCGCGTCCCGGTGCGCGGGAATGATGAGCTGGCTATACTGGGCGTTGCCTTCAACCAGATGGCAGACTCCCTGCAGCATGCTGAGGAGAGCCGCCGCGCCATGACCGCCGACATCGCCCACGAGCTGCGCAACCCGCTGGCTGTACAGCGCGCCAATCTGGAAGCCTTGCAGGACGGCATCTACCCGCTCACCCCCGGCAGCCTGACTCCCATTTTAGAACAGAACCAGATGCTGACCCGCCTGGTGGACGACCTGCGCACATTAGCCCTGGCCGATTCTGGCAGGCTGGACCTGGTGCGCACGCCCTCCGATCTGTCAGCCCTGGTGCAGCGCGCCGTCGAGCGCTACTCGCCCCAGGCTGCGGTGCGGGGTATTCACATCAACCTGCACCTGCCCGACACGCTTCCCATCCTTTCACTGGACTCACAACGGGTCGAGCAGATCCTGAACAACCTGCTGGACAACGCCCTGCGCCATACGCCGGATGGAGGCAAAGTCGAGGTCAGCCTGTCAGCATCTGCCCAGAAGATCAGCCTGAGCGTGCACGACAGCGGGGCTGGCATCCCCCAGGATTCGCTGCCATACATCTTCGAGCGCTTCTACCGGGCGGACCGCTCGCGCAGTCGGGCGGAGGGAGGCACCGGGCTGGGGCTGGCGATCGCCCGCCAGCTGGCTGAAGCCCATGGCGGCACGCTCAGCGCGGCCAACCACCCGCAGGGTGGGGCGGTGTTTACACTGGGGCTGCCCGCATGAAACCCACCAACGTCACCCGCATGCTGGACGCTAAAAAGGTCCCTTACACCGCCTTCGAGCTGCCGGACGAGAAGATTGGCGCGCTGGAAGCCGCCCAGTACCTGAGCGTATCACCCGAGCTGGTCTATAAGACTATCGTTGTCACCCGCGAGGGCAGGGGCAAACCCATTTTGGCAGTCGTCCCCGGACCGAACGAGGTGGATTTGAAAGCCCTGGCGAAAGTTGTTGGGGAGAAGAAAGTCAGCCTGCCGACCCAGCGCGAGGCGGAGAAGCTGACCGGCTTGCAGGCGGGCGGCATCTCGCCGCTGGCGCTGCTGCAGCGCGGCTTTCAGACCGTGATCGATGAATCCGCCCGGCAGCACGCCGAAATCTACATCTCCGGCGGGCAGCGCGGTTTGAATATTCGCCTGCCGGTGGAGGCGCTGGTCGCGCTGACAAAAGCAAGTTTTGCGCCGATATCCCGCGACCAGGAAGGGTGAAAACACTTTGGTTCAGCAGATTCGAGAACAAAGCCCGAAAAAACGTGTCACACCGGTCAAGATATTCGATTGCCTCGTCTTCACAAATACTACCCGCGCCTCACAGTTGCCTGCTGCATTTGATCACACAGCAGGCAACTTCCGCAAAACACACGATGAGCAGAATGAGACTATCGTGTGGTCTGCCATGCCTCGACAGCAGTAGCTCCCTCGCTCTGTTGCCAAACGCAGCGGAAGCCGAGGGTATCGTTATTGTCCTCTTCGTACGCATACCAGCGACGTGCCAGTCGGACGCCGTAGTCATCATCCTCCCAGCTGCCCCCTCGAATCACAAATGTGTCACCTTCCGGCGGGCCTAACGGGTTCATGTAAGACGAATTCGAGTAATAGGTGCTGCTGTACACATCGCGTACCCACTCCATGACGTTGCCGCTCATATCCAGCACGCCGAACGGGCTGGCTCCCAGAGGATAGGAACCCACCTGGTTGGTATCGCCCAAACAGGCGGTGTCGCCGTCCGGAGAGAAGTTTGCAAGCAAGCAATCGGGGCTCGCGTTCCCCCACGAGTATTTGGGCGTGCTGGGTGCGGCGCGGGCAGCCTTCTCCCATTGAGCCTCGGTCGGGAGGCTCCCATTATAGATTTGACTGCAGTAGTCATTAGCCACCCAATGATCTAAATAAATAACCGGGTAGTCGGCGTACAGGGGGTTATGGAAATAGTCCGGGCGGGTGCGGGAGTTTTGCTGCAGAGGATCCGAACAATCGCATTGGTATTCCGCGTTGGTGACCTCGGTTCGGTTGATGGTGTAGGCATCGAGGTACACGGTGTGCAGCGGTTGCTCATCCGGGGAGCAGCTCTCGTCAGGGTTGCAGACATCGCAGCCCATCTGGAATTCACCAGCAGGTACGTAAATCATATCTGCGGTAGTGAACATCCATACGGGTCCGGTAGTTGTAGCTCCCTCGTCGTCACGAGCTACCACTTGCCAGTAGTAGCCAGTGTTTCCCTGCAGCAGACCTGTTTCGCAGGAGAAATGATCTTCGAAGCCCGCTTGGACGACACAGAGAGGCTCGTCGGGGGTGATGTCTTCAGCCTCGAGATAAATGGTGTAGGTAACCGGGTCTTCATCGGGATCCGGAATAGTGCCTAGGGGTAAGCTCCAACTGACATTAGCGAGTAGAGGTACTCTGGTCTCACCGTCATTGAGATTCTCGGGCTCAGTCGGCGGTCGGTTGGTCGAATCCCCGGTAGTGAAGCTCCACACATCCCCAAATTTCGTCAATCCGTGCTCATCCTGGGCAACAACCTTCCAGAAGTAAGGCGTGCTGAGCTGGAGCCCGCCGGTGTAGACGCTGGTCTCGGTGATATCCGTGGCGAGGAGCTTCACCGGAGGGGAGACGGTATCCAGGTAGACGTCGTAGGTGACTGCGTCGCCGTCAGGGTCGCCGTCGATCCAGCTCAGGTCGATGTAAAGAAGCGTGTCTGTGATGCCATCGCCGGGCGATGGCAGCGCCGGCTGATTGGGCGGGTTGTTAGTCAAGACGCCGGTGGTGAAGCTCCAGATCGGACCGAAGTTGGTAGCGCCCTCGCCATCTGTGGCGACGACCCGCCAGTAATAGTCGGTATTGGGCGCCAGAAACCCGGGGTCGAAGGTTGTGTTCGGTCCAGAATAGACCATCACGTCTGGGTAGCTATCGTTTGCCTCCAAATAGAGATCGTAGGTGATCGTATCGCCCTCATCTGGATCACCGCCAGACCATATCAGGAAGGGGTTCAGGGGTTGGCTCGAGATATTATCAGCTGGGATCGGATTCGAAGGCGCGTTGGGCTCTCTGTTTGTGAAGAAAACAAATCTGAAGAGAAGAAACTTAAAGTCTAGAGAGCCGGCCTCATAATTTGCCAATTCTTTTCCTAATACTTCTATCTTTGCGCCTGATATCAGTTGGAGGCCTGCATATAAGGATATCTCCAGGTCATCAGGAGATAGCAATACATCTCGACCTTCGGCAGAAATCGCCGCCTCCAATTCGAGATACATAACGATGCCGACATACGGGCCTGCAACACCGTAGAGCTTAAATGACAGCTCGGGATGGACGCCCGCCATTACACTCGCGCTCAACTCTATGGATGGGCTGTTAAACACAAATTTGTTATTGAATTCATGGACTCCACTCCAGTGCCCATTCTCATAGGTGGCGCCGAGCCTGAGGGATGCTTCCTGTACGACTCCGGTAGTCACTGCTACCGATACCTCGCCCCCATAGTCGATGGCAAGGGACAAATCAGGTACGATCACAATAGGCACCGGTCCAGCCATCACTGTGATAGGGCTTAACTTGATATCGGTTATATCGATGGGTACTGACCGTTCGATAGACAATGGGTAATTCCATTTCACGGAAATCTCAGCGGTTTCGGTGGCAGTGGTGATGAACCGGAATTGCTTTAGCTTGAACCAGGAGATATTGATTCCGACATCAGCACTTATATCCAGGGCAATACTGCCGTCCGCGGTGATCCGATCGTTCTTCGTGCGGTTATCTCCATCGTGATCGTACAGCACCACATCCACTAGGCTAAATTCGAACCCCAACCCATCGGGCGAAGTGGACATGGTGACGCCGTCGGCATGATTTGCGCTTAATACCATACCAGGCTTCAGAGTCTGGTGGGTCTGAACTGAGGCGTCTTGGATAGCTTCTTCCAAGGTAGCAAACTCTGTGACCACTACGATCTTGTCGCAAAGAGTGGCAACTTCCTTCACCTTGCGCAGGAAGCCGTTGGGCGCTTTATCCGACGCATCCCCCACCAGGACATCCCCAGGGTCGAGGGCTTCCAGCTCCGGCGTCCACTGGCTGAAGGTAAAGGTGAAGTCATCTGTAATCGATTCGATGTACTGGGTTGTTGAGATGGGGATTACTACGGTAGTGTCTGGGATGACCACAGTATCCGTGATAGTATCCGTGTAGGTGCCAAGGGCTATGGGCAGGTAAACTGGATGGGGGTCTAGAGCAGTGGCTTGGGCGAGGTTAGAAACTGCAGAGACATTCGAGACTTCATCCTCCGACTTGATGGCAAAGTAATAGTTGCGACCCAAATCCAGACCGGTTACGGTCATACTCTCCAGGCTGCCCGCCGGGTTGGGAGGCGGCTCTCCCGGCACGTCGGTGGAGGTAACCCACGTGTTCTCATCCTCATCGACCACTATGGGCTCGGTGTTGTAGCGGACGACATACGCTGAAGCGGTCCCGGTGGAGTAGTCATCGCCGGGAGCGATCCATCTCAGCTCGACGCTGCCAGGTAAGGCGCCGGGCTCGGCGCTCAGGCTGATGACCGGCGATGGCGCAATTGTATCGGCTGAATCAGCCATTCCCACGACAGGCCTGTCGCTGGCAGCCTGCATTATCGGACTAGCCATCGCATTCTGCTGGTTCTCCTGAGCTGCACCACGCTGCAAGGTCCCCAATCCGGGCTGGAAAATAAGCCCAAACAAGACGATCAGGATGAATGTCTTCTTCATGTTTGCTATCCTCCAGATACAGTGTATCCTAATGCGGTTAAGTACTTGACTGTTTGAGAGCGGAAAAAACTATGAGTTTTCGAACAGAAGTGACATGCCTAATAATGCTTTCGCGGCTCAGGCGTACAATCACATTATTCTTCGCTATCATGCAATTACTTACTTAGGGTTTGTTGAAGGTGAGCAGACAGTGCTTCCAGGCTGGCGAAGCCGTGCTTCGACCCTTTATCCCCCAGCTGTACCAGGGTGAAGCGCCAGGCAGGCTCGCCATTCGTCTCCTCCTGCCAGCAGCGCAGCAGGAAGGCTGTATAGCTCGTGCTCAGTATAGGGCTATCCTTTTCACTTTCCAGGTTGGGGAAGGTCATCGTTCTTCAACCCACAATCGCGGCCGCAAGCTCGCCGCCAGTACCTGGCGGTAACTTATATGTATCAAATTGCCGTTATGAGATCGTGACTGCAGCGTGACCGGTGCGTCAAAATGAGCCCCAAATATGGGCCCCATATTTGGGCTCAGTATGCTTGTGTTTATCATCACAAATTGCTATAATGAATTCAAATAGAATACGGAGACATCTTTGTATACATCACAGCCAGCCCATCGATTGGCTGCTTCCGTAAACTAGCCTCGTTATTTCGTTGTGATTCTTGCGGGGGTGGTATGGCACGCCTGGTGATTAAATTGCTCGGCTGCTTCCAGGTTAGCATAGATGGGCGGCCTCAGACCGGGATCCTCTCCGACAAAGGGCGCGCCTTGCTGACTTATTTGGCGCTGGAAGCCGACCGACCTCACCGCCGCGAAGCGCTGGCTGAATTGCTGTGGCCCAACCGGCCTCACCCCGAGGGGCGAGCGAACCTGCGCCAGAGCCTGCATCGACTGCGCCAATCTATTGATGATACAGGCACCTGCGCCCCCGCCCTCCTTATTACCCCCCAAGAAGTACAGTTCAACTGTTCGAACGACTGCTGGCTGGATGTATCCGAGTTCCGCCAATCGCTGAATACCGCCATCAACCATCACCAGACAGATCTTATATTGTGCGAAGTCTGTTTGCGACAGTTGCAGAATGCGGCAGAACTATATCAAGGTGACCTGCTGGCTGGCTTCTCCTTGCCCGATTGTCTCGATTACGATTGGTGGCTGCTCTCTAAAGTGGAAGAGTTCCACCGCCAGGCCGTGTATATATTAGAATGGTTGGTTATCCACTCTAAACAGAAAGGAAATTATTCCATTGCCAGCCAATTTGCCCAGCGCGCCATCGAGCTGGAGCCGTGGCGTGAGCGATCTCATCGCATGAAAATGCGCGCCCTGGCGCTCGCCGGCAACCCGGGGGCAGCCATTCACCAGTACGAGATCTGTTGTCAGATATTGGCCAAAGAGATGGGTATTGGGCCTTCCGAAAAAACGAGAAATCTATTTGAGCAAATCCGGCAGGGGCGTGTACTAAGTCTGAGCAATCTAGAAGGCGGATACTGGCTTCGGCAGCCCATCAATGCCCGCGGTTAAGACTGCTGGTCACCGACTCTGCTAAAGCAATACGCTTGCTCAACGCTGGGTGCGAGTACAGCAGGAACTCCACCCACGGCTCCGGGTCAACGTCCGCCAGGTTCTGGTTTGCCAGGCGGGTCAGCGCCGAGGCGTAGGCCGTACCGTTGCCTGTCGCCTGCAGGGCGTACTCATCCGCCCTAATTTCACGCCAGCGTGAATAGGCATTGCCCAGCGGCATGGTCAGCAGTCCGTACAACCCCATGACGATCACGAACAGCGGCAAGGCGGCGATATCGGATGGACTTTCAAAGCCGAAATAGCTTACCCCCCAGATCAAACCCAGAGATGCCAGATACAACCCGACCAGGGTCAGCAGGCTGCTGACCAGCATACCCACCGGAATGTCTTTGTGCACATGGTGGCCCAGTTCGTGCGCCAGCACGGTCTCGATCTCGTCCGGGGAAAACTCCTCGAGCAGCGTATCGCCCAGGATGATACGCCGGGTGTTGCCCAAACCGGTCAGGGCGGCGTTGGCGGCCCTGGTGCGGCGGCTCATATCGAACTTATACACTCCCCGCACCTTCGTGCGAGCGCGTTCTGCCAGACTCACCAGCCGCTGTGCCAGGTCTGCATATTCATCCCCCAGGGGGACGAATTTATAAAAGATCGGCATAATGAGCACCGGCGCCAGGTTGGATAGGATCACATTGAAAATCAGCAGCAAGCCAGCCGCCCACAGCCACCAGGTGTCCGGGAAGGCACGCAGCACGGCGTAGATCACTTCCAACACAAATAATCCCAGGGTTCCGCTGAGCACCAGCCCTTTGAGTTGGTCTGCGATCCAGCCCTGGAGGGTCTGATTGGAAAGCCCATAACGGTGCGGTAGGACAAATCCTTCAAAAACACTCAGCGGCAGGCTCAAAATCAGATATCCCAATCCAAAGACCGCCGCGTAGCCTGCTACCAGCAGCCATTCGTTCTGCGTCCAGGTTAGCAAGAGATTCTTCAGCGCTGCAGACCAGCCAAACACAAGCCAGGCGACAACGTAAATGCCGCCGATCCCCAAATCCACCAGCATTAACCTGCGGCTGATACGGGCGTATTCTTTGGCCTGTTTTTGGCGATCGAGGTCCAGATAGACTTCAGTCATAGCCGCGATTATATCACCCGCTGCTCCCCGTTTTATCGTGCGATTGTTTCCCCAGCAGGGTGACAATTTCAGAGGCTGCTTCTTCGATGGGTTTCACAGTTACATCCACCAGCGGCCAATCCCGCCGCCGTTCGAAGATCTCATAAGAATAAGCCACTTCCTTACGGATATGGTCCAGGTCTGCATATCCCAGGGATGGTATGCCCATATGCGCTGCCCGCACCCGCCGCAGATCCATCAGCCGTTCTGGTTTAACCGTCAACCCTACAACCTTTCGTCTTGGCAGTGTGAACAGGCCTGGCGGCGGGTCGACATCCAGCATCAGCGGTACGTTTGCCACCCGCCAGCCCCGATATGCCAGGTAGATGCTCAGCGGGGTTTTGGAGGTTCTGGAGACACCCACCAGAACGATCTCAGCTTCTTCCAAATCATGCAGGTTTTGACCATCATCATGTCGCACAGTGAAGTTGATCGCATCTATGCGCAGTAGATATGCGGAATCGAATGGCTGAATAGCTCCGGGGACTGAGCGTGGTGGAGTATCCAATAAATCACTCAGACGTGCCAGCATAGGACCCATCAGGTCGATGGTAGCGACGTTGGCGGCTCTGCCCTCGGTCAACATTGCCAGGCGCAGTTCTTCCGCGACCAATGTGTGGACGATAAACCCGCCTGACTGAACTGCTTCTGCCACAATCTCGCCGATATGTGCGGAACTTCGCACACCTCCGTAGCGAATGATCTCAACATCAGGGTCCACGAATTGGGTCAGCGCAGCCCGGACAACACCTTCCGATGTCTTGCCAGTTGCATCGGATATCGCGAATATCCTGAGCATGATCATCCTCCTCTTTTCTGGCTGGTTCGACCACTACATTCAGCAGGGGTTGATATAAATTCCAGCCTGCCTGATATCACGGGTAGCTGCTAGCCAGGCAGGTATGGTCAGGTATGTTTGTGCGTTTTATAGGGGTATTGGGGGAAGCCAGTCTGCACAGCGGCATGGATAGCTGTCTCCAGGTTGAGCTGGCTAAGCAATATGAGAAAGTATAACATGCTGCCGGTCACTCAGAGGGCAAACTGCCAAAGCACTAGATCATTTTTTAGGGCAGCCCCAGCTGATTCAAGCAATAATCACGTGTTGGGAAAAGGATATAATAGGCAATTACTGCTACCCGCCAACGCATTATTGCCAGCGTAATCTCCGGTAGCTGGTTGCACACCATCAGTGCGTCATAAGGAATCAATGAAACCAAGCACAGCGCAGTCCATCCCCAGCACGATCTCCACTAAGACAGACACCATTCCGGTCAGCGATAGATTTCAAACCGAACAGGTTCTGACTATTTCCGGTGGTCATTTCGTTAATGATGTTTATACGGGTTTTATCCCCGCCCTTCTTCCAGTCATTATCGAGAGGTTATCTCTGTCTCTGACGATGGCAGGATCACTGACTGCGGTCCTGCAGCTGCCCGGGATATTGAACCCTTTCATCGGCTATCTCGCCGACCGTATCAGCCTGAGGTATTTTGTCATCCTGGCGCCTGCAATCACCGGCACATTGATAAGCTGCCTGGGATTTTCATCGAGCTATCTGTCTCTACTGGTTTTATTCTTCCTGACAGGGATCAGCGTGGCGGCTTTTCACGCCCCGGCACCTGCGATGATCGGGCGGATCACCGGCTCGCGAGTCGGCCAGGGCATGAGCTATTTTATGGCTGGCGGGGAGATGGCACGCACCCTCGCCCCACTCATTGCGGTATGGGCTGTCAGTTTATGGACACTGGATGGCTTCTATCGTTTGGTCGTGTTGGGTTGGGGAACCAGTCTCATTCTCTACTGGCGCTTGAGGAATATCCCGGCTCGTGGTAACAAGGCGGCTGGATTTAAAGAAGCCCTACCTGCCATGCGCCGCCTGTTTATACCCATCATGATCCTGACGATACTACGCGGCTTTATGATTGAAAGCCTGGTAACTTATCTGCCAGTGTATATGAACCAGCAAGGCGCAGGGTTATGGGTTGCCGGTGCTTCGCTTACCATACTCGAACTGGCTGGGGTTGCCGGCGTGCTGTTGAGCGGGACACTCAGCGACCGGCTGGGTCGCAGACCTGTACTGTTGGCTGCGACAATTGCAGCTGCTATGATTATGTTCTTTTTTGTCAATATTCAAGGCTGGGTGGTTATTCCGACTCTGCTCGCTCTCGGTTTTACTACCCTTGCCAGTGGGCCGATTTTGCTGGCAATGGTTCAGGAACAAATGCCCGACCATCGCGCACTCGGCAACGGCATCTTTATGCTGATCTCTTTTTCACTGCGCCCGATCGCTATCCTGGGTGTGGGCATGATCGGTGATCGTTTTGGATTGAACGTGGCGTATACCTGGAGTGCAGCCATCGTCCTCCTGGCGATACCGGCGATAATTGCCCTACCGGAGCAGCGACCATCTGCAAAGACATTGGACGCTGGATAAGCATCAATCCGCAGGTGCATCAGCCGCCGTGATAAGCGTCAGTTCCTCGTCCCTCTGACGCACTGCTTTCAACACCGGTCGGCTGCGATACCAGAGCCAGCCGGTCTGGGCGGACATACTGATCACTGTTACTGCCAGACCTGTATATAATCCCGCCAGCTGCCCCCAGGCAACACCCGCTGTGAACAATGCGATAGCAACTACCAGATAGACAATCACTGCCTCAGTAACCCCGCGGGTGACCCTCCCATGCAGGATCGCACCCTGATACCAGCTTTGGACCACCGATAATAAGGGAAGAGGCAGAGCAAACAATAATGCCTGGCGTCCCATTACCACAAGCTGCGGGTTAAGTGCAGTCAACCGCTCGAACCAGAGTATGGATAGTGGGGAAACTGCCGTGAAGAGAAGCCCTGCAGTGCTCAAAACACTTAACCACCAGGTATAGCGGTGCAGGTTGGTGTACGAACGTGGCCGGTCGATAAGCGCGACGACAACCTCATTGTATGCCATCCCCATACTGCGGAACAAGAATACCAACCCCCACACGACCGGCCAGACTGCCAGCGACTCTAGCGGAAACGGCATTCGGCTCACTGCAGCGCTGACCATTGGCTGAGATATCAGGAACAGCAAGGAAGTCATCGCTAATGGTATATAAAAATCCAGGAACGCCCGCAGCGTAAGAGCCGGTGTTATGATCGGCGCCGGCATTAGCTCATTCTTCACTACCGGTCTGGTAACAATCCCCACAAATATCGCTTCGCTGATCACCCCAGCAGATACTGCTAACGTCGCCACAACAATCCCAGGAACAGTACCCA
>JAQBDA010000292.1:0-4426 GCA_032124675.1 Chloroflexota bacterium | reverse complement strand
CGCGGCCGCACTACAGACCGGCGCGAGACGCTCGTACCCATGTCTTACCTGGTCGAAGGCGCCACCGGTGAGGGGACGCAAGATTTGATCATCAGCAAGGAAGGCACCGGGCGGCTGTACTACCGCCTGGGGCTGCGCTATGCACCTACCGACCTGGAGCAGGACCCGCTGGACATGGGTTTCGTCATCCAGCGCCGCTATGAAGCTGTGGATGACCCGCAGGATGTCTACCAGGATGCAGATGGTGTCTGGCATATCAAGGCCGGTGCCAGAGTGCGGGTTCGGGTGACGATGGTCGCCGACAACCGCCGCTACCACGTGGCGCTGGTCGACCCGCTGCCCGCCGGTCTGGAGATCGTCAACCCGGCTCTGGCAGTATCCGGCAGCACGCCGCAGGATCCAGGCAGCGAGGGCTACAGCTACGGCTGGTGGTGGTGGGGCACCTGGTACGAGCACCAGAACCTGCGCGACGAGCGCGCCGAGGCATTTACTTCTCTCTTATGGGATGGGGTTTATGACTACACGTATGTCGCCAGAGCCACTACACCCGGGCGCTTCGTCGTGCCGCCTTCGAAGGCGGAAGAGATGTACTCGCCGGAAGTGTTCGGTCGCAGCAGCAGCGACGTGGTAGTTATTGAGTAATTTCTTGAAACACGAAAATCACGAAGATTTCTAAGGTGCACAAAGGCGAGTTCGACTCCTTTATGCACCTTCTTTCTCTTGGTGCCCTTTGTGGGTAGAAAAACCTTATTCCACAGTTATGACCACGAAGAATGGGCACACGACCTGGTTGCCGAACGAGATGGCCCAGCTTTCGGCGTAGGTGCCTGGCTGCCCCGGGGCTACCATCTGGACGTTGACCGGTAGGTTCACGCCCGAATCCACGGTAAAGGGGATATCGTACACTTCCGAACCGGTATGCAGGATGATATCGTTGTACGCGCCCTGGAACCGGATATCGTACTGACTCTGCTCCCAGGACTCGTTGCCGGTGTTCTGCAGCACCCAGGTGGTTTCGAAAGGAGCGTTGGGCGCGAACTGGGCGAGGTCCTCCGGGGACTGTGAGAGCAGTGAGCAGTTGCCGACCGTGGGCGGGTTTTCCGGTGTGACCGGGGGTTGGGAGGGCGGCGATTCTACCACCGGCACATTGGCTGTGTTCTGGGTATATACAAAATTCGCAGATACCCAAGCCACACCTTCTGTACTGACGGTATCCGTCGGTACGACCACCTGCCACCACAGTCCATCGGTGCTCTTGCCGCTCACCTCAGCCGTCGCGCCGGGCGGTGCAACCCCATACACAACGTATGTGGTACCCGGCCCACTGCGCACATTGACATATTCCATGGCAGTGGCTGTAGCTGACCCGGAGGCCGGGGGATCAACCGCAGCAGCTGAAGGTGGCGGAGGGGCTGCCAGCGCAGGCACATCGCTGATATTGGATGCCTGGGTGTAGTTGGCATTTACCCACCCGTAGCCCGCCCCGACCACTTTGGGATCGATGCGCACCACCCACCAACCCCCATCACTGCTCTTCCCGATCACCCTGCCTTTCGCCCCTGCCGGAGCGATGCCGTAGGCCGGGTAGTTGTTCCCCGGACCTGTGCGCACATAGGTGTTCGCCAATGCCACAACCTGCGGATCGTTGGGTCCTGGTGGGACCAGGGCGGTGTTCGGAGGGACGGGGGGAGTCGGCAGTACGGGGACATTATCGGCGCTGGTCACCGTGACCCAATCGGCGCTCACCCAGCCGTTGCCGTTCGCAGCAGGCGGTACACTGACCGCCCACCAGCCGCCACCTTCATTCTTGCCGGTCACCACTGCACTCTGCCCGCCGAGGAAGGCGCTGTAAACCACGTAATCCTCACCTGGACCGCCGTAGATGACGGTGTTAAAATTGGCAACCGCAGACGGCTGACCGCTCTCGGGGGTGGGGATGACAGCCGGGGGTATCACCGGGGCAGCGGTTGCTTCTGGCGGTCGTGTTGTCGAGGTTGGCTGCGGGGCGGTGGTCGGCGGTGGAGGCGCGTTCTCGGTCAGGTCTGCCACCACGGTCTGCGCCGCCTGGGTCTGGATGGACCCGGTATCGACGGTTGGGGCAGGTGTAGCCTGCCCTCCGCAGGCGCTCAGTATAAAGCTCAACATAGTAATCACTGCGACCAGAGTGATACCGTTTCTGGTTCGTATTTTTGACTTGTAGGCGTGCATGGCTTCTCTACTCCTTCCATTCGTCATTGCGAACGTTCTTCTCGGGGCAATCCTGTATCTGCTGAGTTATAAACAGACTGAGTTGATTTTTCAAACACAGATTGCGCAGATTTACACAGACGATTGATTAATTGTAGCATGAGTAGAGAGTTTGGATAAAAACCAATCCTGGCATGGCTTGCATCTCTTTGAAACGGTCGCCAACATTGCCGAACATAATGATAAGATTCTATGCAGACTAAACGGACGTAAGACGAGGAACGTAGGTGAGACTGGATGCAGTCTGACGCACAGGTCATAAAATGAGAGCTAAGATCCAACTCATCCCTCTGGGTATATTGATCCTGGTCACTGCCTGGCTCCGCCTGGCGAACCTTGGTTATTCGGATTACCAGGGGGATGAGATCAAGGCTTTGGCAGGGCCAATTCAAGGACAGAGCCTGACGAATTTCTTGCTTGAGCAAAGAAAAGGACCAGCTCAGTTCATCCTGACATACCTGATCAATTTTGTGCACCCCTCCCATGCAAATGAATTCCTGACTCGCCTGCCTTTCGCTCTAGCCGGTAGCTTGAGCATTTACTTTTTTTACAGGTTTGTTGCCCTGCTGTACGGCAAGAAGATCGCCATCTATGCCGCGCTGCTGCTTTCGATTAACGGGTTGTTCGTAGGCCTTACTCGCATTGTGCAGTACCAGCCGCTGGTCATCTTGTTTTCGGTTCTTGCATTGTACTGCATCACATTGGCGCTTGACTCACCTCACTTGTCGATCAGCGGGCTCTATATGGGCATGTTCTTCTGGGCTGCAGCAATTCTTTCTCATTACGATGGTGTTTTCATCGCCCCTTTTGCCCTTTACCTGCTAGTCAGGTGGTATGCAGCCCATACGGAGCTGCCTGCATCAATTCGGCGCAGACATCTGGCGGTCTCGGCCGGATTGGGAGTACTGCTGCTGGCGGCTTTCTACATCCCTTATTTCATTGAGCTTCGGAACAGCACGATTGAATACTGGCTGCAGCGCCTCGCCGGAGAAGACGAGCCAATCGGTACGCCCAGCTCACTTTTTACATTCCAACTATATAATCCCCTGCTGGCACTTTATCTATATATTTTCTCAGCAGGGATGTCTATACTACGGATTCGCAAGACTATGCCGGTCTGGCTGTGGTTCCTCTTGCCATGGCTCATCCTGGAAGGGTTTATTGCAGACCCGGGGACGCATATCTACACCTACATCCTGCCCGCCACCATATTGGTCGCTTTCGGATTCGCCGTACTCGAAAGTCTTGTCCGTCGACTGGTTGGGGAGCGAACCAGCTTTGCACTGACAGCCGGTGGAGCAGCCCTGGCGATCACATTCCTATCGGCTGTCTCGCATCTGATCTTCATCGATCACACCCCCGAATACCCCTGGGAGCAGCGCCGCATCCTGTATTGGACGGTCGGCGCTCCAGATGATGAATTCCGGGTGTGGGCATTCGGTTTCCCATATAACCGGCAGTGGGAAGCTATCGGAGAATATGTCGCTTCCAATGGGAACAATGGGTATTACTCAACCAATGAAAACAAGTCCATCTCCGGGTATTATGTTCCATATGTATTCGACATCAACCAGTCCGGCTACTATATCCATATCTATCACCCGCAAAGCTTCCGCGACAAGCTGGCAGACGATAAGATCCGCTACTGGACGAAGAATTACCCACCGGTCAAAACCTACTTAAACGAGGGCAAAACCGTAGCAGAGATCTACGATATGCCTCCTGGTAACATCGGCGAGGTCCGCAGCCAAGGGTACTAATCCTATCCCCAACAATGGGTAGAGTTTGTTAGCGCGAACGAATGGAGATTCGATGACCAAATCATTGTTCATACCGGGGCTGGCATTGTTCGTTGTAATACTGGCGTTATCTCTACCCCGTTTTCCCGCACTTGACCGCTATGTCACCCCGGATGAACCCAAATGGCTGATGCGCTCGGCAAACCTCTACAAAGCAATTACCGATTTCGACCTGAAAAGCACTTACCAACACGAACACCCAGGCGTGACAGTGACCTGGGCAGGGATGGCTGGTTTTCTCCGGCAATATCCTCAGTATGTTGATATCCGACCGGGTCAGATAGAGCGTGCCGAGAAGTTATTCATCTTCCTGCGGAATCACGAGATCTCCCCAATGAGGATCCTGGCTGCTGGACGGTTTTTCATCGTCATCTTTGTCA
>JAQBDA010000291.1:0-44063 GCA_032124675.1 Chloroflexota bacterium | reverse complement strand
GGGCAGCCGGCCTAAAACCTGACCAGCCTCCCCAGGGCTGAGCGATCACCAGCCACTGGCTTTGAACACCTTATTCAGCACATCCTCCCGCTCAGCGGGGGTCATCGGGCGCGGGCGGGCGTAATCCACAAACTGGATCGTCAATAGCTCCGTGCCGACATAGCGCCCGTCGTAAAACAAGTGCCGGTCGATGAAACCCTGGCGGGTGGCCGGGCTGATATCATACTGGTCGAAGAACAGGTTGCCCAGCCCGTAGTGGATCAGCGCCCCATCGAGGAACTCCATCGCCTGAGGCTGGTGTGCCTGGCTTCCGCTGACCACCACCGCCCCGGCGCGCGCCAGGGCACGGAAATCCCTTTTCTGGTTGGGCTGCGCCTGGTAAGTATAATACTCGAAGTGCTGGAAGGTAGCCACCGGCAGGTAGCCCTCGGCGCGCAGGCGGGCGATCTCGGCCTCCATCCAGCCGAAATCGCAGGTCACCGCACCGGGACGGCTGGCTCCCGCCTGGGCAAACCCGCCGCCCTTGCCGTTGCAGCCGATGAATGCCAGCTTGTTGCCGTTGTGCTCCACCACCAGCGCCTTGCGCCCGTCCTGCAGGTTCTCACCGCCGCCGTAATAGCCCCACCCACGCTGGCGGTACATCTCCACTGTATGCAGCATCGCCTGCTGTCCCCAATCCTGGAAGTGGTCGCCGGTCAGCTCCACCACATCTGTGCCCATATCCTCCAGCAAGGCAATGTAGCGATCGGCGCTGCAGAAGCGCATGCCTTTCTGGACCGGGTTTGGATAAGGACAGTCGCTGGCGAAGGGTACTTCATTGCTGATATGGGTGATGTCCGCCTCTCGCAGCCAGGGACCGATGTCCTTCCCGGGATACAAAATACCGCGTTGCTCCATGGTGTATGCGGTGGCGCGCACCAGGGCGGTTACCCCGGTCATCGCCAGGACGGTCAGCTTTTCCGGATCGCGGTTGCTGGCGGGCGCGATCAACGCCGCCCCCTCGCTGCTAAGCCAGGCATCGATTTCTGCCAGCAGGTCGGGCTCGCCAACCAGAGAGACCGGCACCGAGAGCGGGTATGCCAGCGGGTCGAACTCCTTACGCAGGGGAGACTGCCCATTCACTTCCAGCACCTTCCAGCGCGGTTCGAGCGCTTCGAAAGGCAGGATCGCCCAGGAAGAGCCTCCCTGCCAGGCAGCCTCCAACAGGCTTTCTGCGGGCAGCACCTGCACCACTCCCGCCCCCGGCGCCCCCCACAGGGCTGAGAACAGCGCATGTGTGCTCTTGTCTACCAGCAGCGCACGCCCGGCAAATGGACCGGCGGCCTGCCCTGCCCATGCCAGGCGCAGGTCCTGCGAGGCGACCCCGCCTTGCAGGGTCGGAAATGGCGCTGCCAGAGCATATACCCAGCGGCTCAGCGGCAGACCGTCCCCGGCGGTCAATTTCAGGGAGGCCTGCTCGGCAAGCAGAGTATAGCCGATATCGGGCGGCAGGGTCACTGCCTGGCGCAGCGCGGCCGGTAAAGCCGGATCGATCCAAATTGTCTGGCTGGTCTGCGGCGCAAACGGCAGGTACACATTGGAGCCTGGCAGCGCAGCAGCTTCAGGGAGAGCCGGCTGCTGCTCATTTTGTGGGGGGACACCGGGAGTGTTGGAGGCTGGATCGCCTGGCTGGAAGGATGTCTGCGTGGGCTGCAGCGGCTCAGGGATGTAATATACCTCCCCCGGCTGCGACCCAGGAGCGGAGCCCGTCAGGGAGGGCAGCTTCAAAGCCTGGCAGCCTGATACCAAGAGCCCAAAGCAAAGGATAAATCCAGGGATGATTTTACGCATAAAGAGTGAGTTGCAACTTCCGCGCCGGATAAACCGCCTACCACAGGCTGGCTTCGAAGGCGCTTTGCAGCAGTTCCTGCCGCTCATCAGGCGTCATCGGGCGCGAGCGAGCAAAGTCGATAAAGCGGATGCCGAGCAGCTCGGTGCTGATATGGCGCCCATCGTAGAATACATGCCGGTCCAGGAATCCCTGCCCGGTAGGCAGACCCATGTGATATTGGTCGAAAAACAGGTTGCCCAGCCCGTAGTGGATGAACGCATCCTGGTAAAACTCCATGCCGTGCGGCTGGTGCGCCTGGCTGCCGCTGACCACCACTGCACCAGCTTCGGCTGCCGGGCGAAAATCTCGGATCAGCTTCGGCTGGGGGACATAACTGTAATACTCAGTATCCTGAAATGTGACGATGGGTAGATAGCCCTCCGATCTCAGTCGGGCGATCTCCCCTGCCAGCCAGTCATAGTCACAATGCACTGCCCCTGGATTCTCCCCCCGGGCGGTGCCGTAACCCGGCTCTTTGGCATTGCAGCCGATAAAAGCCAGCCGGTTGCCGTTGTGCTCGAGCAGCAGGGGCTGGCGGGCCTCCTGCTCATCGTAGCCGCCGCCGTAATACGGCATGTCGTATTGCTGGTACAGGTCAAGCGTGAAGCGCATCGCCTCTGCTCCCCAATCGCCGAAATGATCCCCGGTCAGCTCGACGATATCTGTCCCAATGTCCATGAGCAGGTCGATATAAGCCGGGTTGCTGCAGAAGACCAGGTCCGTCTGCCAGGCGTCCGGAAAGGGGCAGTCCTGGGCAAAGGGTATCTCATTGCTGACGTGAGTGAAGTCCGCCGAGCGCAGCCATTCACGTATGTCCTGGGCCGGGTAGGTGGTCCCTTTACGGCGCATGGTCTCGGCTGTAGCACGCACCAGGGCAGTCACCCCGGTCATGATTACAGTAGTCATCTTATCCTCATCCCGATTCGCCGATTGCCAGCCAGCCAGCAATTGGTCGACATCGAGCCGCTCTCCATGGACCGGCACCAGGGAAAACCCCACCGCCAGCGGGTACGCCGCCGGATCGAAAGTCTCATCGATCGGAGACCGTCCATCGATCTTCAACACCTTCCAGCGCGGCTCCAGGTCCTCGAAAGGCACAATCGCCCAGGATGGCTGGCTTGCCCAGGCGCTATCCAGCAGTTCCCCGGCAGGCAGAACTTTCACTGCACCCGCGGCGGGCGCCCCCCAGGCTTCGCTCATAATCCCCAGGGTCGATTCGTCAACCAGGATCGGCTGACTTGTGAAGGCGGACGGCTGGTCTCCACTCCAGGCGAGGCGCAGCTCGGTTTCAGAGATATCATCCGTGATCGTCGGGAAAGGTGCCACCAGCGCATACACCCACAGGCTGAGCGGGTTCTGGCTGCCAACCTGCAGTCGAAATGCAGCCGTTTCAGGCTGCTCTGCCCGGACAACTTGCGGAGCCAACTGCAGCGACGCCAGCAAGGCAGGCGGCAGGTAGGGTTCCAGCCAGATGGAGAGGGGCGGGGGCGGCGTATCAGACGCTGTTGGTGGTGCCGCTGTCGGGGCAGCAGTAGGCGGTGCAGAGGTGGCTGTGTCCAGCCTGACAGGTGGCGTGGGGGAAGGAACCAGCACCGGCGGCTGAGGGTTCTGCAACCCGCAGGCGCTGAAGAGAATTGCAAATAAAATCAGAGCGCAGACCGGCCGCCCATCAGTCCAGCGGAAGGTCATACAGGTGCCAGCCCTCCCCGATCTGCGACCAGCTCACGCACGCGCCGGATCGAACCGTTCGCCTCTTCCTGCAGGTTCTCCAGCTCGACCAGCATCAGCTCAGCGCTCTCCTTGTCCTGAAAGCCATCCAGGTTGATGCGGATGTTCATACTGGCACCGTTGAACGCCGCCCGTGCCAGCTCTGCGCCGGTGCCCCCATCGGTGATGGCATTCAGGTTGCCGTGCTCTACAACCACTTCGACCAGTTTCATCACCTCGACCAGCTGGCGGGCAACTTGCAGCGGCACATGTGCAGCGTGCAGGATGGCTCCTTGAATGGTCTCCTGGCGCACCAGATCCTGCTCAGGCGTCTCCTTAGGCAGCCTGAAAGCGGACATCACTGCCTGGAATGCAGCCGCGTCATCGTCAACTGCGGCGGTCAAGCTGGCGCGCAGCGCCTCCGCCTGCTCCAGGACTTCCTGCATCTTACGTTCCACCGCTGCATATTTCTTCTTTCCCAGCGTCAGACGGGCGACCATGGCGGCCAGTGCGGCAGCCGCCGCTCCGGCATAGGCCGCCGCCGACCCCCCGCCAGGGGTGGGTGAATCTGCCGCCAGCTCATCCAGGAAATCCCGGACTTCCGGTGGCTTCGCATCTAACTGCTCTCCCAGGGACGCCCGCAACCTGCGCTCCAGGATCTGCCCTGGCTCGAACTGGTCGAGCTGGCTGTACCACACAGCCGCAGCTACCAGGGCATCTTCTGGGATCAGACCGACCAGCTCGCTGTGATGAATGCCTACACCGAAGCGTTCTGCCTCCCGGCGGATAAATTCCACCACCCTGGCAAGCGGGGTCGCCTTGTAATTGGTCAGGTTCATCGAAACCTGCGCCATACCGTCTACGAGCAATCCCAGGGCTTTTACATAACGCAGACCGCCGGATGAATGGCGCACCGCCTGGGCGATCTTCTTGGCTGTCGCAACATCATCCGTAGTCAGGTAAACATTGAAAGCGATCAGCGGGTGGCGTGCCCCGATCACCGATGCGCCTGCCGTTCCCAGGCGCCGCGGCCCGTAATCCGGGATGCGGTCGGGGTCGCCGGCGATGTCCTCTTTCAGGCGCTCATACTCGCCTCTGCGAATATTCTCCAGGTTCTGGCGGTCCGGGCGGGAAGCGGCCTCTTCATAAAGGTAGACCGGGATCTCCAACTCATTCCCAACACGCTGTCCAAGGCGGCGGGCGATGTCCACGCATTCCTGCATCGTAACCCCAGAGATCGGCACAAAGGGCACGACATCGGAGGCACCGATGCGCGGGTGTTCGCCACGGTGCTCATCCAGATTGATCAACTCGGCCGCCCTGGCAATCGAGCGGAAGGCTGCTTCTTCCACCGCCTGCGGCGGACCGGCAAATGTAAGCACTGTCCGGTTGTGATCCAGGTCAGAGTGGCGGTCCAGCAAAGATACGCCGGGCATATCCAGGATTGCCTGGGCTATGGCCTCGATGACCTCCGGGCGGCGGGCTTCAGAGTAATTGGCAATGCATTCTATGATAGGTGTGATCATAAGCTCCTCAATGGCATGGATGTTGCAATTATACTCTCGCTGCATTGGCACATGCACTTTATATACAGGTTGTCTTGCCGCGCGGATGGTTTTCGAGGTAGAATTTTCTCCAGAGTATTTATGATATCCAGACTTGTCCGCCCCGGAATGGGCGGCATTATGATTTTGATCACGCTGCTGTTAGGCTCTATGCTGGCATGCGCCCGCTCAGTGACTCCGGAGGAAGTGCCTTCCTGGTATGTTCCCGGAGAGGCGGCAGCCCCACCACTCGAAATGAATCCCACCCAGGCGGTCCTGCTGCCCCCCACCCGTGATCCCTCGGCACCCATCCTGACCCCTACTCCAGACAATCCCCATCCCGTCCCCACCCTGCGCTCTGATCCCGTGCAGTACGTGGTGCAGCCTGGCGATACACTCGGCCTGATCGCCCAGCGCTATGGGGTGAGCCTGGAGGAAGTAATCACTGCCAATTCGATCACCAACCCGAACCTGCTGGAGGTCGGTCAGGGCCTGGTGCTCCCGGTCCCCACTCCTTCCGGTCCCGGGCCCGCTTTCAAGATCATACCCGACTCCGAGCTGGTCTTAGGCCCTGCTGCAGCCGGATTTGATATCGCCCAATTCATCCAAAACCAGGGTGGTTATCTGGCCAGCCACCGGGAGGAAGTCAACGAGACATCTATGACCGGCGCTCAGATCGTTGAACGCGTGGCTCGTGATTACTCGGTGAACCCTCGCCTGCTGCTGGCAGCGCTCGAATACCAGAGCGGCTGGGTGACCCAACCCAGGCCGGACCCAGCCAGCATGGATTTCCCGATAGGCGTGCGCGATGAGTGGCGCGACAGCCTGTACCGGCAGCTGGCCTGGGCTGCCAACCAGCTCAACCTGGGTTTCTACATGTGGCGGGTGAACGGGGTATCGAACTGGCTGCTGGGAGACGGCAGCCTGGTGCCGGTTGCGACGACCATTAATGCCGGAACAGCGGGCGTACAGCAGCTCTTCGCCCCGCTGTATGGCCGCCAGGATTGGGAAAGAGCGATTTCAGCTGATGGCTTCTCTGCTGTGTACTCCGCACTCTTTGGATACCCTTTCGATCTGGCCATAGAACCATCCCTCCCAACCGGGCTGCGGCAGCCTGTCATGGAGCTGCCATTCGAGGCCGGCAAGGAATGGGCATTCACCGGCGGTCCCCACGGCGGCTGGGATAACGGTTCAGCCTGGGCCGCGCTGGATTTTGCTCCTGCAACGGATGCCGTCGGCTGCATCCTTAGCAATGAGTGGGTGACCGCGGTAGCTGATGGGCAGATCCTGCGCGCCAATGACGGCGCAGTCATCCAGGACCTGGATGGCGACGGGTTGGAACAGACCGGCTGGGTCGTGCTGTACATGCACGTAGAAACACGCGATCGCGTCCAACCGGGGGCACAGCTGAAAACCGGCGACCGGATCGGTCACCCTTCCTGCGAAGGCGGTCTATCTTCCGGCACACACGTACACATTGCCCGCAAGTATAATGGGGAGTGGATCCCTGCCGACCAGCAACTGCCGTTTGTTCTAAGCGGCTGGGTGTCCCGCGGTACTGGGGATTTATACGATGGCTTCATGGAGAACAGCGGCAAGCAGGTAGAAGCATATGCCGGGCGTTCGGCAAACAATGTCATCAAGCGCTGATACCGAATTGGAACTGCAGAATGCGAAGTATCACTCTGGATAAGCACAATCGACACTCAGGCAGCCGGCTGCATATGGCCCGGGTCCTGATTAGCTGCGTGGTGCTGACATTCTTTGCATCCGCCTGCGCCACAGGCGGCAGCTACTGGATCCCGCCTGATTCGTCATCGATGAATCCGTCGCCTACTACGACGCCCGACCTGTCATTCCTTTTCGACACTCCCGCACCGGCTGCGCCCTCCAGCACGGAAGAACTGCCCGACCCGGCACCTGAGCCGACTGACCTGCCTGATCCCCAGCCCAGCCAGCTCCCAGCTCCAACACCAACCGGGCAAACAGTCAGCACAATCCCCATCCTCTACTACACTCAGGCAGCCGACACCCTGCCAGTAGTGGCGGTGCGCTTTGGCGTCCAGCCGCACGAGATCACCTCACCGGACCCGATCCCGGAAACAGCGCTGCTGCCGCCCAACCAGCTGTTGATCATCCCGCGCCGCATGATGAACACCACCGCCTCACAGCGCCTGCTGCCGGATAGCGAGGTGGTCTACTCACCCTCGGCGGTCGATTTTGATATCCAGGAGTTCGCCGACCAGGCTGGTGGATTCATTAGCACCCACAACGAATGGCTGAAAAGCACCCGGACCACCAGCGGCGCAGAAATCATCCAGCGGGTAGCCCAGGAAAATTCAATCAACCCGCGTCTGCTGCTGGCTCTATTGGAATATCAGAGCCAGATGGTTTACGGGCAGCCGCTGGGGCAAATGCAGATCGACTATCCTCTGGGATTCGTGGACCCCAACCATAAGGGCCTGTACAACCAGCTGGTATGGGCAGTCAACCATCTATCCGTGGGCTACTATAGCTGGCGGGAAGGACGCCTGATCGATCTCAATTTCACAGATGGGGTTACGGCCCGCCTGGCGCCCGATATGAATGCGGGCAGTGTGGCGCTGCAGTATTATTTCTCCCAGATCTACGACAGCCAGGGCTGGCTGGATGCGCTGGACCAACAGACCGGCTTCCCGGCGCTCTACGAGCGCATGTACGGCAGCCCGTGGGGACGTGCACAAACGGTCGAACCGTTGTATCCACCCGGCCTGACCCAGCCTGAGCTGATCCTGCCCTTTGAGATGGAGCGACTGTGGAGCTTCAGCGGCGGCCCGCACGGTGCCTGGGAGCACGACGGCTCATACGCAGCCCTCGATTTCGCCCCCGCCAGCTCAGAGTCTGGCTGCAAGGACTCCAATGCCTGGGCAGTCGCCTCCGCATCCGGTCTGGTAGTGCGCTCGGGGGGTGGCGTAGTCGTCCTGGACCTTGACGGTGACGGGCGTGAGCAGACTGGCTGGGTGCTGCTCTACCTGCATGTATCGAACGAGAGCAGCGTACCGGTGGGCACCTGGGTTAGCAGGGGCGACCACCTGGGGCACCCCTCGTGTGAGGGTGGGATGGCGACCGGCACGCATGTCCACTTTGCCCGTAAGTACAATGGAGAATGGATCGCGGCCGAGGGACCGATGTCTTTCGTACTCAGCGGGTGGGTGGCGCATGCCGGGACGGAGGCCTACAAGGGCAGCCTGACCCGCGGTGAGTTGGTCATCCCTGCAAACACATTCGGCTCTTATGACACGCGCATAATGCGGACAGCAGACGACCCCTATTAAACACCCTTTCCAGCCCAGATTAAAGTCAGTGCTCCTGATCAGCATGCTTCAGGCAGTCTGGCTGTTGAGTGCCTGCAAGGCCGGTCCACTGCCGGATGCAGTGTTCAACCCCTCCGCAGCAGCTGATCCGGCCGTGGCACAGCCCGTTCAGACCAGGGCCAGCAGCACTGGTACACCTGCCTCCATCACACCCTTGCCCAACACTGCTGTTGCTTCAACCCCTACCTTGAATTCTAAAACACCAGAGATCGTCGAACAGAGCACCGCCATCTCAGACATGCCTAGCAGTCACCCGTCGCCGGGCTACATCCTACCCAACAGTGAGGTTGTCTACTCGCCATCTGCGCTGGACTTCAACACGCGGATATTTCTCTATAGCACTTACGGTTACCTTGGAGGTCACCGGGAATATCTGCGCACCACCGGCTGGACCAGTGCCGCAGATATCATCCAGCGCGTGGCTCTGGAAAGCTCGATCAACCCGCGCCTGCTGCTGGCGCTGATCGAGTACCAGACCGGCATTGTGCGGGGATTTCCTGACCCGGGGTTTCAGGCAGACTATCTGATGGGCAAGCAGGACTATCACCACAAGGGTCTATACGGTCAGCTCAGCTGGGTATCGAGCCAGCTGGCTGCCGGATATTACGGCTGGAAGGACGGCACGCTGGAAGAAATACAGCTTGCCGATGGTATAATCGTGCGTCCAGAACCCGAACTGAACGCCGGCAGCGTGGCTTTGCAGTACTACCTGGCTCAGGTCATGGAGCGTGAACGCTGGCAGCAGGCGACCAATGGAGCGCTTGCCGAGCTGTATACAAATATGTTTGGAGAACCGTGGCGCAATACTCAGGAAGTGGAAACCTCGATCCCGGCAAATCTAACCCAACCGGAGCTTATCCTGCCTTTCGAGACCGGCGCAGTGTGGAGCCTCACCAGCGGGCCGCACCCCGTCTGGGACGTGGTTGGCGCGCAGGCTGCTCTGGATTTCGCTCCGGCGACAGAGATCAGCGGCTGCGTCGAGACGGAAGCCTGGGTTGTAGCGGTGGCAGACGGAATCGTTGTGCGTTCCGAGTTCGGCGCAGTCGTCCAGGATCTCTCCGGGGACGGCTTAGAGCAAACCGGTTGGGCGATCCTATATATGCATATCCACAGTGAAGGGCGTGCAGCGCTCGGGACATATCTGCACACTGGGGACCCGGTCGGTCACCCATCCTGCGAAGGAGGCCGGGCAAACGGCACGCATCTGCATATTGCTCGCAAGTATAATGGGGAATGGATCGCAGCCGGTGGGTCGCTGCCATTCGTGATGAGCGGCTGGACTGCACACCGCGGGCTGCACTCATACGAAGGAAGCCTTACGCGCGGAAAGCGAACGGTACATGCCAGTCCATATGGAACCTCGATTAGCCAACTCACGCGCTCAGATTCTGACGATTAGGCAATGAGCAATCACGCAAGATTATTACTACGAGTCTGGATCACGGTCTTGTTCAGCGCAGCACTGGTGCTGACCGCCTGCCAGCCCGCAGTTGGCGGCATCCTGCCGGGAAATCCGGCTCCGGAAACCACCTCTGGGGCAGCCAGCGGTCAGTCTGAAGATCTGCCGGTTTCAATCCCCCAATCCGAAAGACCGACCTACGAGCCTGGCGAGCTGGTCGATTATATCGCCCAGACCGGTGATACGCTGCCCGCCCTGGCTGTGCGCTTCAACACGACGGTGGAAGAGATCCGCCAGGCTAACCCGATCATTCCCGATACGGCAACAACCATGCCTCCAGGCATGCCGATGAAGATACCGGTCTATTATCTGCCGTTCTGGGGACCATCCAACCAAATCCTGCCGGACAGCCTTTTCGTCAACGGTCCGGCACAGATAAACTTCAGTACACAGGATTACATCGCCGGTCAGCCAGGCTGGCTGAAAGGGCATGTCGAATTTGCCGCAGGGGCCAACCGGAGCGCAGCCGAGATCATCGACCTTGTGGCAAGGGATTACAGTGTAAGCCCGCAGCTCTTGCTGGCTTTGATGGAATACCAGACCAGCGCGGTAACTCAGCCAGAGCCAGATGGACTGGAGCGCACTTACCCGATCGGCTACCGGGCACGCGAGCGGCGCGGCCTCTACCTGCAGCTCGCCTGGGCAGCCAATCTGTTGAATAACGGATTCTACGGCTGGCGTACGAGCAGGCTGTCCTCCATTGAACGCGAGGGTGGTCGCCTGATGCGCTTCGATCCCTGGCTGAATGCCGCCACCGTCAGCCTGCAAAATTATTACAATGTCCTGCTGTCCGGTGCGGAATTCGATAAAGCCATCTCCGACCAGGGGCTGGCAGGGGCATACCTGACGATGTTTGGCGACCCCTGGGCACAAGATATCCCCCACATCCCAGGCAGCCTGGAACAACCCGCTTTTATCTTGCCCTTCGAGGCGGGTAGTGTTTGGGCTTATACCGGTGGACCACATAACCCCTGGGGCAGTCGTGATCCGCTGGCCGCATTGGATTTCGCCCCCCCGCTGACCGGCTCCGGCTGCATTCCGAGCAGTGAGATGGCGACCGCCATCGCCGATGGGTTGGTCGTCCGCTCTGAATTCGGGGAGATTGTGCTGGATCTGGATGGGGATGGGGACGAGCGCACCGGATGGGATATCTTCTATTTACACCTGGCTACCGAAAAACGAGCTCCATCCGGTGCTGTCCTCCGGGCAGGTGAGCCGGTTGGCTTCCCTTCCTGCGAAGGCGGCTCGAGCACCGGGACCCATATACACATAGCCCGAAAATATAACGGCGAGTGGATCCCTGCCGAAGGGGTCCTGGCATTTAATCTGGAAGGTTGGATTGCACAAAACGGCAGCCAGCCATATCTAGGCACACTCACGCGCAACTCCCAGGTAGTTAAAGCCTGCACCTGTTCCAACCAGGCGAGCTTCATTCGGTCTGATCGCCGCTGATCATCACGGCGAGCAGTGATTACGCTGCTCGTTGGCATTTACCCCCTAATCACTTCCACTAATTGCAATATCTAAAATCATGTTTAGGTTTATTGATTTTATCATTGACAATTTTGCGTTTTTTGATATAATCGTGTAAATTCTTGATAACATCTTGAGGGAGCTGCACCAGTGAACAATTTACCAACCAGATGCCCACTCTGCGGCGGTGAGATTGCCGTCACCCGGATCCACTGCCAGGATTGCGACACGACCATCGAAAGCCGGTTCGACGCCGGCCCATTCCGCCAGCTGACGCGCGACCAGCTTGAATTCGTCGAAGTTTTTATCCGTTGCGAGGGAAAGTTTACTCGCATGGAGACCGAGCTGGAGCTGTCGTACCCCACAATCCGCAACCGGCTGTATGAGGTCATCCGTGCCCTGGGGTACGAGCCCGGCACGACCGAAGATACAGCCGGTCTTTCAGAAGATGAGCGTAAGGGTATATTGGAAGAGCTCGATAAAGGTCTGATCTCCGCTGATAAAGCCATGCTCTTGCTGCAGGAGAAGGGAAGATAACCATGGGTCAGAAGTCTGTGAGCACCAGCCTGGCACCAAAAGTACTTATCCAGGATGTACATGGCGATATGCAGGTGAAAGGCTGGGACCGTCCGGAAGTTATGCTCCGCACCAGTACAGAAGAGCAGGCCGTATTGGAACAAAAGGAAGACAGCGTTCAAATCAGTTGCCACGGCGATTGCGTGATCCGGCTGCCGCATGAGGCGGAAGTCGAGACCCATACCGTCAATGGAAACGCGTTCTTCAAACTGCTGAAAGGACGGCTGAGTATAGATAGAGTGGCTGGCAGTTTGGACCTGCGCAATATCGAATCGGCTCAATTGAACACCATTCAGGGGAACCTGCTTGCCAAGGGGGTAACCGGCGATTTGACGGTGGAGCGGGTGCATGGCAACGCCATCGCCCGGGATATCCAGGGATTATGCATGCTGAAGCATATCGGCGGCAACCTTGATCTGCGCGATGCCGAACAAGATATCGAAAGCTCGGCAGGCGGCAATATCCGGGTGCGGTTGTGCCTGGTCAGCGGGCAGAACTACCACCTCCAGGCTGGTGGCAATCTGCACTGCCATGTGCCTGAGGAGGCCAGTGTGCGCGCTACCCTGACCAGCAGCGCCAGCCGGATCCAGCTCAAACTTCCTGATGGTAAGTCAACGCTGGCAGAAAGCAGCTACAGCCTGAGCCTGGGAGATGGTGAAGCCGCCATGACCCTGGCTGCCAAGGGCAGCATTTTATTCGTATGCCAGGAGGCCGACTGGGTCAATGCAGATGATATCCATGATGAATTCGATGAGGTGTTTGCAGAGTTCTCAGAGGAGATCGGTCAGCAAGTCTCAGACCAGGTCGAGGTGCAGATCGAAGCTCAGATGGAGATCTTGAACGAACAGCTTTCCAAACTGGAAGTGATGATCGGCACATCAGGTATGCTGCCAGAAGATGTCGAGCGTGCCATGCAGCGTGCCCGCCTGGCGAGTGAAAAGGCCAATGTGCGGGTCCAAGAGAAGATGCGCCGCGCCCAGGAGAAAATGGATCGCAAGCTGCAGGCTGCCCAGCGTAAGGCAGAACTGAAGATGAGGGCCGTCGAGCGCCGAAAGCAGTCTCCACACCGCCGAACCTGGAACTTCGAGTGGTCTCCCTCAGCTCCACCAACAGCGGAGACCACTTCCGATGAAGAACGCCTGCTGATCTTGCGTATGCTCGAAGAGAAGAAAATATCCATCGAAGAGGCCGAGCAGCTTCTGACTGCCCTTGAAGGCAAGCAAGCTTGAGGTGTATATGAGCAGCGAAAACGAACGCCGTTTGATCTTAGAAATGATCGAAAGCGGAAAAATCAGCGCCGAGGATGGGCTGCGCCTGCTTCAGGCACTGCCTGAGGCAGAAGATGAGGAAACAGCCGACCCGCTCGAAACCGTTCCTTCTACAGCTCCGCCGTACGCAGAAGAGCCGGATGCGACAGACTTTGGAGCAGCACTGCCCATGGGTGAGCCGGTGGTAACCGTTGAGGATGGTTTTGCCAGCGAATCGGCGGAGACCGGGGCGCCGGACTTCAACCGCTGGCGAGGTTTTTGGGTAATCCCGCTGTGGGTCGGGGTTGGCATTACTATCGCAGGTAGCCTGCTGATGTTCTGGGCGGCACAAACTGCAGGTCTGGGTTTCTGGTTCTTCTGCGCTGGGGTGCCGTTCGCCCTGGGCATCGTGCTCCTGGCGCTGGCCTGGCAATCCCGCACAGCTCGCTGGCTGCACCTGCGGGTGAAACAGAAACCGGGCGAATGGCCCAGCACTTTCGCTATAAGCTTCCCGCTGCCTATCCGAATGTTCTCCTGGTTCATGCGCACATTCCGCCAGTACATCCCGGGGATGGAAACCGCACCGGTCGATGATTTGCTGGCATCACTGAAAGGCTCTACCTCACCGGAGAATCCGCTGTATATTGAGGTGGAAGAGGACGATGGCGAGCGCGTCCAGATCTATATCGGTTGATGAGATAGCTACAATCAGTATTTCGATAACTCATCCTTGAGAGGACAGACATGGCAACCGTAGAAGAACGCTTGAAAATATTGAAGATGATCGATGAAGGAAAAATTTCCGCGGAGGAGGGTGCCAAACTGCTGGTCGCCCTCTCGGACAGCCGCAAAACCCAGGGACGGTCGCCGGTCCGCAGTACAGGCAGCGGGGCACGCTGGCTGCGCGTGCGGGTAACTGATACAATTACCGGTAAGACCAAAGCCACCGTCAATCTGCCGATGCGCCTGGTGGATGCCGGTCTCAATATCGCCTCACAATATGCTCCGGATGTGGCATTTGACGAGCTGATCGAAGCGATTAACGCCGGTGCAGAGGGGAAGATCATCGATGTCATCGATGAAGAAGACGGCGAGCACGTAGAGATATTTATCGAGTGAACACGAAAGAAAAACGCCCAACCGGTATGTTTGGTTTCACGATCGTCTGGATCGGGCAGATCGTATCGCTGCTTGGCACCAGCATGACCACCTTTGCCCTGACCATCTGGGCTTACGAGATCACCGGCACAGCCACCGCTCTGGCGCTGGTGGGCTTCTTCTTCGTCACGCCCATGCTGGTATTTAGCCCGCTGGCGGGTGCCATCGTTGACCGTCAGGACCGTAAGCTGATGATGATGCTCAGCGACCTGGCTTCCGGGGTAACCACGATCGCCGTCCTGATCCTCTTCCAGGCTGGCTTGCTGCAGATATGGCATCTTTACATTGCAGCCGCTATTCAGGGGACCTTCCAGACTTTCCAGTGGCCGGCCTATTCAGCCGCCATCAGCGTGATGATCCCCAAGGAGCAGTACGGCCGCGCCAACGGCATGCTCTCCCTGGCTGAGTCAGGTTCGAATATTTTTGCCCCGCTGCTGGCAGGCGCCCTGCTTGGGATCGTTGGGTTAGCCGGCATCTTGACCATCGATATCGTCACTTTCGTGTTTGCGATCGGCGCGCTGCTGCTGGTTCATATCCCCCAACCAAAAATCACCGCCGAGGGGCGCGCCAGCCAGGGCAGTATATGGACGGAAGCCGCTTACGGTTTCCGCTATATCGTTAAACGCCCCAGCTTACTGGGACTGCAAACTGTTTTCATGTTGGGTAATTTCTTCTTCAGCATCCCCTTCGCAATCCTGGCGGCTATGATCTTAGCCAGCACCAGCAACAATGAAATCATTTTTGGCAGTGTGAGCTCAGCCGGTGCCATCGGTGCGGTTGTGGGCGGGCTGATCATGAGCGCCTGGGGCGGACCGAAACGATTGATCCACGGGGTGCTGGCAGGCTGGGCGATCTCCAGCCTGGTGGGAGTCGTCCTGATGGGGCTGGGGAACAGCCTGCCTATATGGGCCATCGCCAGCTTCTGCGGGGCGTTCTTCATCCCGATCATCAATGGCTCCAACCAGGCCATCTGGCAGGCCAAGGTTGCACCCGACCTGCAGGGTCGCGTTTTCTCGATCCGCCGCCTGATCACCTGGTTCGTCAACCCTGCCGCCATGCTGATCGCAGGTCCGCTGGCAGACCGGGTATTCGAGCCTGCCATGCAAACGAACAGCGGTCTGAGCCAGATGTTTTCCGGGTTGGTTGGAACTGGACCCGGTGCAGGGATGTCGCTGATATTCATCTTCTCAGGTCTGATGGCAATGATGGTCGGGATAGGGGGCTACTTCATCCCCATGATCCGGAATGTAGAGACCATCCTGCCCGACCACGATTCCATGCCGGATGTGTCCGACTCTCCTGCTCTCGAGCCGGTCGTCTCAGATTGATATAGATAACAATCCCCGAGTTTAAAAACCGCTGCCCTTGAAGCGATGCTCAGGGGCAGCGGTTTTTCACAGACTTCCAGGTTAACTCCAGCCTGTTTCAGCGGTGGTTTGGCCTGGTCAGCGGAAGTCCAGCCCGGACCCAGGCGGAAACACCTCCCTGCAGGCTGTAAGCCTGGATGCCGCGCGCCCGCAGCCAGCGCGTCCCCGGACGGCTGCGATGGCCGCTCAGGCACAGCATCACGACCGGCTGGTCCTGCGAAAAGCTTAACCGTTCAATTGAACCTGGCATCTCGGTCACTGATGCGTGCTTGGCTTCACCTATGGAGCCTGCTTCGTACTCCCTACGCGTCCTGGCATCCGCCAGCTGCAGCGGACGACCATCCTCCAGCCAGTGGGCTAGCTCCTGTGGGCTGACCTCGGGCACTTTCCCAAACGGCAGCCACCAAAGGAAGGGAAACTTCATCTGAGTTTACGCTTTCTCCATAAGAGTGTATTCGCCGCTCTTTACCAGCACACCTGCGCTGCCTTCTTCCGCATCATAAATATGATATTTTAAACCTATTGGAAATACCTGGTGGAACATGGCCTGGGCAGGGCAGTAGCGGGATGAGGACAGCTCTATCGCCCGGATGACCGCCGCTTCGTCTACTGCGTGCCCGGTTACGAAGTACTCGATGATTGCCCTGGTGAAGACACGCGGGTGTTCATCTGCCCGCTCAGCATGCACTTGCACTTCGAAGGCCGTCACCGCCTGGCGCTTCTTTTGCAGGATCGAGATGACGTCCATTGCTGTGCAGCCCGCCAGACCGGTGGCGATCAGCTCCATGGGGATAAAACCATTTGCCTGGCCTCCGGAGTCCTCCTTTGCATCCAGCGGGACTTCGAAACCAGAATCCGCAGCGCCTGTAAAGGATAGGCGTTTGTTCCAGGTCACTTTTACTTCCACAACTACTCCTTTAATAGGGGTGTGACATATTTTTCTAGCATATCCCGGCTTACCGCCCCTGCCCATGCCAGACGCACAATTCCTGCGCGGTCAATGACATATGAGCTGGGCAGCCCAGGGTTGCGAAATGCACCGATCGACTTCATAGCAGCATCCGGCCAAACCGGGAAGGTCAATCCGTATTCAGCGACGAAACCCACCACCTCAGCCAGCGGGTCGCCCGATTCAATCGCTATGATTGTAAAACCCTGCCCTTTATGATCCTCATAATAGGCCTGCAAGGTGGGCATCTCGGCCTTGCACGGCGGGCACCAGGTCGCCCAGTTGTTCACCAGAACGACTGTTCCCCGGTAATCCGCCAGAGCGACCGGGCTGCCATGCAGGTCGGTCAGGCTTAATTCCGGTGCTGCATGGCTGACCGCCAGCGGGATTACTGATCCGGTTTCAGGAGGGTTTGCAGCTGCATCGGGCTTCGGCAAGTATATAAAGGCGGCTGCCCCAAGGACGATCAGACCTGCTCCGATTAACGCCAGGGCAATCATCTTGCCCCGGTTCTGCCGTTCCCGACCGGAGCTCATAGTACCTGCCAACCAACCGTTCTTCGCATCGAATCCTCGCCAGATTTTCCAGTTATCCAGTAGATCAGCTTGCCTTTATCTTCAAAGCCTTGCGGATTTCTTCAACCAGATAACTTTCGGGAACCGCACCGACAGCAGTACCGGCGCCATCGTTGATTGTGGTTTGCGGAACACCGCTGACCCGGTGGCGATTTGCCAGCTCGGGAAATTCCATCGCTTCGACCATCTCAGCCTGGACGTACGGGCTCTCCAGCGCCATCTGGTGTGCGAGCAGCACGGCTCGCGGGCAGTAGGGTCAGGTCGGGGTGATAAACACCTGCAGCAGCACCGGCTCCTGGATCTCCTTCAGGAACTGGCGCGTCTCCTGGCTTAAACCGGAGTCGCGACTGGAGACCAGCAACAGGTCGTGGATCAATGAACTGAACTCGTGACCGGAAGGGATGCCCGCCATGCGGACACCGTAATCTAATACCTGTTCACCATCCCGCCCGGCGAACACCAGCCCCGGAACCTTGTCGATATTGTACTCAAGCGCTAATGCGGCATCTTCATCGATGTCATATTTTCTCAGGCTCAGCTTATCTGAGATAGCAACCACTTCTTCTGCCAACTGCAGCGTATCGTCGCAGTACTCGCAGCCTGTCTCGCGTCCAAAATACAGCACCTCAACCGGCTGGCCCAGCTGGTCGAATACTTCGCGGACCTGGTTGACGATATTCTCATCCAACAACTTTTCTGTCACCTAGTAATTTCTCCCATTGCCCAACCTGAGCAAAATTAATGTTTATCAGGTGAAGCACCCAGCCAGTGAGTAGCCACAGCGCGAGCAGCTTAAATTCAGCAAGCCGTCGTAATCCAGCTTATTCTGCCCGCATTGAGGACAGAGCGTGCCCTGGCGCAGCTCTCGGACCGCAGCTGCTAGCTGATTTTCCCCACCAACCGTTTGCAGCCCGGAGAATGATGGGGGTGGAAAGTTATCGCTCTCCAAACCCACAGCTTTCATTTTTCAAGGTAATCATCCAGGTCCAGGCAGCGGTAGAGCCGCTGGCGCAATCCTTCAGGGACGGAAACTTCATCTGAGGTCGTCTGGTAGAGGTAGACCGTCTTCGCCAATGAATCGACCACCACCTGGCAGTCTTCGCACCCGGCGAGGTGTCGTTCGATCTCAGCGCACAGCTCCGTTTCGAGATCGCCATCGATATACTCAGACAGTGACCCCAGTAAATTCTTGCACTGTTTATGTCCCATAACCTCGCCTGTCTTCCTGAAGTTTATCTCCATAATAACCGGTCAGCTCTTCCCGCAAGCGCAGCCTGGCGCGTGAGAGGCGGGTCTTGACAGCAGATTCACTTAAACTCAGCACCTCGCTGACCTCTCTGGTAGAAAGCCTCTGGATATCTCGCAGGATAAACACTACCCGCAAGCTGGGCGGCAGGTTGGCGACCGCCTGGTCCAGGTGGAGGCGTGCCTCAGCCGACATTAGCTCTTCCTCGGGCAGGCAGCACCAGTCGACAATCTGCACAGGTACGATATCGCCTTCGTCGGTCTCGAGAGGCTCATCAATCGAATACTGCTCCGGTTTCGTCCGTCGCAAGAACATCAGCGCCTCGTTGGTGGCGATGCGGTACAGCCAGGTTGACAGGCTCGATCGTCCATCAAAGCCCTGCAGATGGCGGAATGCTTTGATAAAGGTCTCCTGTAAGATGTCTTCTGCATCCTGGGCATCGATCACCATCTTTATCGCCAGGCGGTAGATCATCTCGTAATGTGCATCAACCAGTCGAGCAAACTCCGCCCGGTCTCCTGAACGCAGTGCCTCTAGGTCAAATTCATCTGGTCCTATGCCGCTACTCATTTAGATGCATCCTCTAAGAAAAGGTCGCATTAAACACGGCCACCCACCAACAGCCCATCAAACTATTGTTGGTATGGCTGCCCGATTCATTGCGCCGCAAAATTTTATCATATTGACCCCCCTCGTGCGCTGTGCTATAGTTTCCAGGCTGGTATGGTATTTTAGGAAATCGGCTGAAATCACCACCGGTAGTTTCCATAACACTCTCAGCCGATTACATAGTGGAGGAGCAATTGGCTATCATCACACTGATAACGGACTTTGGACTGAAAGATGGCAACGTTGGTGTGATGAAGGGGGTCATATGGGGGATATCGCCTGATGTAAAAATCGCCGACCTGAGCCATACGATTGCGCCGCAGAATATACCCGAGGCTGCGCTGATCCTGTACCGCTCTGGGCCTTATTTCCCACCCGGCACAGTGCACGTAGTGGTGGTCGATCCGGGTGTGGGCACTGACCGCCGACCGATCGCAGCCAGCATCGGCTCGCAATTTTATGTTGGTCCGGATAACGGCATCCTTACCATGTGGATGGAGCACGCCGAAAAAGAGGACCTGCCAACCCAGTTCGTACACCTCGACCAGGCCGAATTCTGGCTTCCAGATGTCAGCCATGTATTTCATGGGCGGGATATCTTTGCCCCGGCAGCAGCTCACCTTGCAAGTGGGATAGCGCTGGATGCACTGGGCACTTCGATCCATGACCCGCTGCGACTGGAACTTCCCCAGCCGGCGCGCACTGCCAGCGGGCTGGTAGGTGAGGTCATCCATATCGATCACTTTGGCAATATTTCGACGAATATCCGCCGCGAGCATCTGGAGGGCGCTTCTGGACTTGACCGCCTGACCCTTCGCCTGGCAGGCGTCGAAATCCACGGCATGGTGCAAACCTTTGGCACTCGCCAACCCGGGGAGCTGGTGGCGCTGTTCGGCAGCACCGGGTCCCTGATCGTCTCGGTAGTCAACGGCAGTGCTGCCCAGCGCCTGAGGGCAAAACCCGGTGACAGGGTCGATCTTGAACTGGATTAATAATCTGAGTGAATAATAGAATGACCACCCTCGAGAATAACTGGCTGCAGCTGATGATTGACCCTCCAGGCGGCACCTGGAGGCTGGTCAACCGCAAAGATGAGAATATCGGCCTGCAGAACGCAGGCATGCAGGTACTTTCCCGGCGCGGCTCCAGCCGCCTGCAAGCCCTGCCAGACTGGACATCGGCACAGATTACTGAAAGGGACGAGTTCTCGCCGCATCACGGGCATCTCAAAATTCTGGAGATCCAACCCAACCTGGACTCAAACGGTCTTGGCTGGGCAGTCGCGTTTGCCTTACCGGATGATTACCCCTTTCTGTTATGGAAATTTGTCCTACAGAACGGCAGCCGCGATGCGATCTCGGTCGCCAGGCTGGATATGCTGCGGATCGATCCAGCATCCGGTGGAGCTGTATTCAGCAACCCTCCGTTCAACCCGGCTTTCTTTTCGAACGGCTGGCAGTCCTGGTCATACAGTGGTGTTTACGCCTCGACGGACCGCTTCCGCCGCACCCGCTTGGGACCGCTGCGAACAAATACAGAATACAATCCTGAAACGCCACAACCCTCTCGACCGGGTCATTTTGGGAGCGATATGTTCGGCATCCTGGGTGATCGGGCGGGGAGAAATGCCGTGCTGGCGGGCTTCCTCTCTCAGCAGGAGCATTTCGGCAGCCTGGAGGCCCGGATCGATAGACCCCAGCCTGGTTTGGTGATGTGGGCGAACGGCGACCTTGCCCGCCTCGATCCAGAAGCAAGCATTGAAACCGACTGGGCATACTTGCAGTTCCTGGAGATCGACCAGGCAGACCCGCTGGGTATATATTTCGACGCGGTTGCCCGCCAGCACAATCTGCACAGCCTGGCTGCTTTGCAAGACGATCCCCCCACCGGCTGGTGCTCGTGGTATCAGTTCTCTTCGGATCAATACACCGGTTCGATCACTCCCAGCGCGCGGGAGGGCAACCTGGAAGCGCTGGCGCAGATGCAGCCCGACCTGCCGCTGGGTCTGTTCCAGATCGACGACGGCTTCCAGGCACAGATCGGCGATTGGTTCGCCTTTGCGGATGAATTTCCACAGGGCGTCGCTCCTCTGGCAGAAAAAGCTCTGTCGAGCGGGCTTACCCCGGGGCTTTGGCTGGCACCTTTCATCGTACATCCGAAATCCCGCCTGGCGAGTGAGCACCCGGACTGGCTGATTCGCGGCCGTCTCGGTCGCCCGGCGAATGCCGGCTATCACTGGGGGACGCTGGCTGCCGGGTTGGATGCCACCCATCCTGAGGCGTTGGAGTATGCCAGCCAGGTGGTGCACACCGCAGTACATGAGTGGAAGTTCTCATATCTGAAGCTGGATTTTCTGTACGCGGCAGCCTTGCCTGGAAAACGCCACGACCCGACGACCACCCGCGCCCAGGCGCTGCATGCCGGGCTAAAATCTCTGCGCCAGGCTGCCGGGGAGAGCGTTTATATGTTAGGCTGCGGCTGCCCGCTTGGTCCCGCGATTGGCCTGGTGGATGCCATGCGCATCGGACCAGATACCCACCGCAGCTGGTATCCCAAAGTCAACGGCATCGAATCCTTCTTCCGCCGCGAGCCCGGTCTGCCCTCGGTATTCAATGCCTGTCACAACGCCATCACACGCGCCCCTATGCACCGCCGCTGGTGGATCAACGACCCGGACTGCCTGCTGCTGCGCACTGAAACAGCGCTTACCGAAGCCGAAGTAAAAACAGCTGCCACCGTGATTGCCATGACCGGTGGATCGATGCTCCTCTCCGACGACCTGCCTCGCCTGACTCCTGAGCGCCTGCACATCGCCGGTGTGCTGCTGCCGCTGATCGGAAGAACGCCGCAGATCATGGAATGGTTCGACCTGGAAGCTCCCAGCCGGCTGCGGCTGGACCTGGAAAACTCGACCGGAGCCTGGCACCTGCTGGCTTCCATCAATTGGGATGATGAGCCACAAGATATCACTCTGAACCTGCGCGAATTCGGTCTGGACCCGCAGCTACAGTACTTTGCGCGCGAATTCTGGAGCCAAAAGACGCACCATATCACGCGCGGTAAGCTGCTGCGCGAGCGTTTGCCAGCTCATGGAACGCTGCTGCTAGCGGTCCGCTTATTAACCCCCGGCGATCCGCAGTACCTGGGCAGCGATATGCACATCTCCCAGGGTCTCGAAGTATCGCACTGGAAGGTCTCCCCCCGCAGGGTGGCGGTGACGCTGACCCGTCCGGGTCATACCGAGGGGGCAGTTGCTCTGCGCCTGCCCAGACCACCCAAGAAGGCCTTGCTGGACGGCGAGGAGTGCACCTGGGAGGCCATCCAGAGCGGGGTCTACAACATCGCGCTGAATTTCAACCAGAAGGCCATCTTGCGCCTGCACAGGTGAAACTGGGATATGAGCGGGAACGAGCCGAATCTGACCCCATTCTTCGCCCCGCGAGGGATCGTTCTGATCGGGGCATCACAGAACCCGGTCAAGCTGGGGTATGGTCTGGCACGCAACCTGGTGCAAAGCAACTACCAGGGGGCGGTGCATTTCGTCAACCCGAACGGCGGCAGCCTGTTCGGACGTTCGATCTATACCAGTATCGCCCAGGTCCCAGACCCGACCGATCTCGCAATATTACTGATCCCCGCCGCCGCAGTACCCGAGGCATTGGACGAGTGCGGTCGGCGCGGGCTGCAAGCTGCCATCATCGGCTCGGGCGGATTCCGCGAGACCGGGCAGGAAGGCGCTGATCTTGAAAAAGAGTGCCTACGGATCGCCGCGAGCCATGGAATGCGCCTGCTTGGCCCGAACTCCATAGGCTTGCTGGATACCCACCTGCCGGTAGATGCCACCTTCCTGCCGCCTCCTGGTCCGCTTCCGGGTGATGTGGCTTTTATATCGCATTCAGGAGCAATCTGCGCCGCAGTGATCGATTGGGCGCGCGGCCAGGGCTTCGGGCTATCCCGTCTGGTCAGCCTGGGCAACCAGGCGGATATCAGCGAGACCGATGTGCTCGGCGCGGTAGCGAAAGACCCCTTCACCCGGGTGCTGACACTGTACCTGGAAGGAGTGAGCGACGGGCGCCGATTCGTGGAAGAGGCTGGTCGTGTGGCGCGTCAGAAACCGGTCATTGCCCTGAAGGTCGGGCGCTTCGCGAGCGGTCAGCAGGCAGTCGCTTCGCACACCGGAGCGATGGCAGGGCAGGAGAGCGCCTTCAATGCCGCCTTCAGCCGGGCAGGGGTGATCCGCGCCGATACCAGTGAGGAGATGTTCGATTGGGCGCGCGCCCTTGCCTGGTCTCCCCTGCCGCAGGGCAGGTCGATGGCGGTGCTGACCAACGCCGGCGGGCCAGGTGTGACCGCCGCCGATGCGTTGGAGGCCAATGGTCTGAGACTGGCACAGCTCCAGGATGAGACGGCTGCTACATTGCGTGCTTTGCTGCCGCCGGCTGCCAGCCTGAAAAACCCGGTCGATATGCTGGCTTCCGCCACCCCGGAGCAATATGCCCGCTGCCTGGATGCACTGCTGGTCGATCCAGGGGTGCACGGCGTGCTGGTGATCTTACCTCCGCCCCCCACGCATACCGCGGGGGCAGTCGCCAAAGCGCTGATTCCCGTCATCCATGCCTCCAGCAAACCGGTCGTGATCGCGCTGATGGGCGAACGGCTGATCCAGGAGGCGGTTGAGCACTTCCGCGCTGCCCGCATCCCGGAATACCGTTTCCCGGAACGGTCAGCTTCCTCCCTGGCGATACTGGTCGAGCGAGCAGAATTCCTGAACCGCAGCCAGGAGGCGCCAGCCGATTTCAGCCAGGGGACCGCCCAGGCGGGTCGCGAGCTGCTCCAAGCCTGGCTCTCCAACCGGCGTCTGCCATCCAACGGGTTTTTGCCACAGGCTGCTGTGTTCGAGCTGGCACAGATCTATGGTATCCACACACCGCCGACAGGTATTGCCGCATCGCCGGATGAGGCTGTAAAATTGGCGAACAAGTACGGCTACCCGGTGGCAATGAAAATCGTCTCGGAAGATATCGCTCACAAATCCGATGTCGGAGGGGTGCTGCTGCATCTGAGCGGCGCTGAGGCGGTCAGCCAGGGTTTCGCTGCCACCCTGGAAAATGCACGTGCGCTTCAGCCTCTGGCCGAGGTCCAGGGAGTCTCCATCCAGCCCATGTATCTCAGCGGGCAGGACGTGATCATCGGCGCAGTCCAGGACCCGCAGTTTGGCCCATTGGTGATGTTTGGCTCAGGGGGTGTGGAAGTGGAAGGGTTGAATGATGTCGCCTTCGCCCTGGCACCACTAACACAAGCAGAAGCATTGCACCTGCTGGAAAAGACCTGGGCAGGTCGCAAACTGAATGGCTACCGCAACATCCCCCCAGCCGACCGCCAGGCCGTTATCGACTGCTTGCTGCGCATCTCGCAGCTGGCTGCCAACCTGCCCGAACTGGTGGAGTTTGAAATCAACCCGCTGCGCGTGTTCGCCACGGGCGAGGGCGCCTTAGCACTGGATATTCGCGCTCGCGCCCGCTACCATCAGCTTTCGACCTAATGAACAGGCGCACTCAAACCAACAACATCCAGTACTCCAATTTGAACATAATTCCATATGAAAGTGTATTTACCCAGAGGATTGTTCTTGGTTTCTGTGATGAATACAGGTTCTCTACATGAATGATAAAACCCGCCGCACGCTGGGGTTCGTTTTCGGACTGCTGCTCGGATTGTCCTACGCGCTCGTTTCTTTCTGGATCAACCCGCTGTTCTTACCCGAAATCCAGCTCTATTATCCTGACCCCGGACCAACGATCAACATACTGCTGACCTGTCTGAATGGAGGGCTGATTGGGCTGGTCGCAGCCTGGCCCGAAGAAACCCTGCCTGGAATAATTGCCGGCTCCCTGGTGGGCGGTCTGACAACCACCCTGTACCCATTGCGCGATGCGACCGGCGGATTGGACTATTTCTCCGGAATGTTTGTCCTGCAGGTGATGACATTCCTGCCGCGCGCCGCCTTATTCCTTCCGATCGCCGGTTTAACCCGCTGGGTGCTGGGCGTGTGGACAGAGGAGTTACAGACGGTCACATTTTCGATCCGCCGATTGGTTCTCTCCCTGCTGTCTCTGGTTCTCATCTCGGGGCTGGTGGGTCTTCTCTCCCTGTACCCTCGCTACGCCCGGCAGGTGCTGGTGCAGATGGACCAAATCGTCCTGGCTGGTATGCAGGCGCCTGACTCTGATAGTCTACCGGAACCACTAAAGAAAGTAGATGGGTTCGATCAATTAGCGGTTGGAGATTATACAATGCAGCTAAGTGATAACCCCGACCTGCTCCCGGTACAGCGCCCGATCGCATCCTATAATGAACAAGAGTATGTTGTCTATGTGCGCTTCGCCAACGGCTACAGGTTTGGCTGCGTCTTCACCCCTGCTGCACCGAACCCAAGCTGTATCGCTTTTTAGGCGGATTGGTAGATCATTTCTACCAGGGCAGCCAGCTGTGCCATGCCTCTTCCCAGCGGCGCGATGCGGATATACTCTTCTGTGGTGTGCGCGCCGGAACCTGTCGTCAGGCCGATGCAGACTGCCGGGAAGCCGCGGCTCAGCGGTATGTTTGCGTCTGTAGATCCAATATGCAGGAGCGGCTGCAGCCCCTGGGCCCTCAGGGAGTGACTTGCCAGACGGACCAGGCGGCTATCGGGGGATAGCTCGCCAGACGGGCGTGATCCGATCACATCAGTGGAGACCGCCACACCTGGGCGGGCTGCACTCGCTGCCAGGTCTTCGACTCTCAGGCTGAGCATTTCCAACTCTGTTGTACCCTGAGAACGCAAATCCAGCTCCAGATGGGCTTGTGCGGCGATGCTGTTGACCGTGGTGCCGCCGCTGATCACCCCGACATTCAATGTCGTGCGAGGATGGCTGGCTACCGGCATGGCAGTGAGCTGAGTAATGAGCGCTGCCAGTTCGTGAACTGCGGATGGCTGACCATAATCTACCCAGGAATGCCCACCCTTGGTCTGTACGCTTATCTTATAACGCCTGACGGCAAGCCCCTGGTTGTAGATATGCCCAAGAGCCAGGCCTTCAAGAACGATATAGGCTGAGACGCCACCTCCGAAGCGATCCACAACTGCGCGCATTCCGCAAAGATCGCCCAGCCCTTCCTCGCCCACATTAGCCACCAGCCAGACATCACCGGGCAAAGCTTCCCGGCGCCCGCGCAGCGCCCACAGCAGACCGAACAAGCCTGCCACCCCCAGAGAGTTATCTCCGATGCCAGGTCCGGTAATCTTCTCATCTGAGCGGGAGATGCTCAGGTCTGTTGCTGCAGGGAAGACCGTGTCCAGGTGTGCTGTCACGACCACTGGCAGGGCAGCTCCCTCTCCCGGAAGGCAGCCATAGATATTGCCGGTCGAATCTCGCTCGACCTTCGCCAGCCGCTCGGCCTTGAAACGATGGTGCACAAACTCAGCCCGTTCGCTTTCCGCAAACGTGGGTGCAGGGATCTGCTGGATTGCCACTGCCATATCTAGCACCTGGTCGATTAAATTGATAGACATCATCCTGCCAACCTCAGATTTTACGCACCGACTGGCGCAGAGCCTCCAGACGCGCCTGCGCTAACCCGGGCAGTGCATCAAGGGCATAGAATGGACCATTCCCCTCCACAACCAGGGAAGCTGAGATATTGCCGTATAACATCGCCTCCAGAGGGTCATACGTGCGGCGGTAGCCAGACAGGAATCCGCCGCAGAAAGCATCACCGGCTCCAGTGGGGTCTACCATGCGAGATGGATACGCAGTCACCTCCCAGCGGGTGCGTGCGGCAGCATCGTACAGCATTTGCCCACCCTCGCCGCGCTTGATGACGATGATCTCGCACCCGTACCCGGCCACAGCTTCAGCCATCTCCCATAGATCCTGGCTCCGTCCCTGGAATAACGTACACAGTTCTTCCTCCGATGGGAGAAAGGCAGCCAACCCGGTGATCAGGGCAGGCATGTCATCCCAATAGGTCGGGTTCATATAGCCGGGCGATGGGTCCAGAGTGACCGTCGAGAATTCTGCCTGTCGCAGCACGGCTGGCAGCAGACTATGGGTCAGGTAATCGATAGGACACAGGTGGGCTGCCGTGGCATCCAGAAAGTCAACCGGGATGTCCCCCTGGCGCAGCGAGATGGTCTGGAGCTTTGTACGGCTGTCCAACGAGGAAGACGTGTCGCGATAACCGAGAAGCTCCTTTGGAAAGGGTAAACCCAGGCGGGCAAAATGAGCCACCGGGTCGTCCGTTGAACGCGCCATCCGGCTGGTATAAGCAGCAAACGAGCGCACATCAACCGCCTGAGGCAGGACTTGTATACCGCGCGTATCCAGACCCCGGCGGGAAAAATCATCCAGCCATTCCTGCGGGTAATCCTCCCCTACCCGGGCAATGATGGCAGGCGGCGGGTCAGATTCCCAGATGAGCAAACCAACCCCTGCAAAGAGCACATTCCCACCGGCGACATCCTGTACAGGCTGACCTGAAGGCAGTATCAAGTACTCGCGGCTCAACCTTCCGGCAACCAGAAAGCGCGGCATGGCATTATCCACCCGATCATTATACGTCAGGAAGGACAATTTTGCAGGTGTGCATCTGCAGGAAGTTAATGGAGTATTACCTGAATTTCACACCTGGGCAGGTTCTTTGCGCGCTGCCAGAGAGAGGAACACGTCTTCCAGAGTTGGCTCGACCAATTCGATGCGTATATCCGTGATCCCTTCTCGGGCTAACTCATCGCGCAGCACCTTGGCTTCGACATCCGTAGGTGTTATCGCCCGCAGGTGGTCCGAGACCAATCCGGCTCGCAGTACACAGGAACATTTCTCCAGCGCGTCCAGGGCAGGCAGGAGCAAGGCAGTGCCATAAGCCTCGATGTGAATGTCCCAGGCTAACCCGGGCAAGGCGTTCCTCTTGAGGGCAGAAGGTGTATCCATGGCCAGCAGCAGCCCCTGGTGCATAATCCCGATCCGGCTGCAGTATTCTGCCTCATCCATATAATGGGTCGTTACCAGAGCAGTCACACCGCCGCCAACCAGCTCATAGATCAAGTCCCAGAATGCCCGCCGGGCATTTGGATCGACCCCGCTGGTCGGTTCATCCAGAAAGAGCAGCTTCGGACGGTGGACAATCGCCGTGCCCAGGGCAAGACGCTGCCTCCAGCCTGTAGACAGATTCCCCGCGCGCTCGCGCTCCAGCGATTGCAGCCCCAACATCTGTAAAACCTCGTCCAGCCTTCTGCGATCCCGCACACCGTACACACCTGCGTAAAAGACCAGGTTCTCCCAAACCGTGAGCTCATTATATAGGGCAAATTTTTGGGACATATAACCGACATTCAAGCGGATTTGCTCGGACTGTTGGCGCACATCATATCCCAATACCGCGGCACTGCCTTCCGTAGGGAGCAGCAAGCCCAGGAGCATGCGGATCGTGGTCGTCTTCCCCGAGCCATTCGGTCCCAGATAACCGAGTATCTCCCCGGCATACGCAGAGAAGGAAATGTGATCGACCGCCGTGAAATCGCCGAAACGTTTGGTCAGGTCGTTGGCTGCAATGACTTCTTCGCCCATGTCCGCTCAACCTTCCTGCAGAGCGATGAACATATCTTCCAGCTGAGGTGGAATGAGGCGTAAAAGGGCAATATCTCCACCACCTTCCGGGATAACCGCTCTCAACCGGTCCATAACTGCCTGACCCTTGGCAGGTCGAACACGCAGGTGCAGGCAGTCCCCAAATAACAGGGCAGTCTCTACATCCTTGTCTGAGGCTGCAATTTTCTGCAGAAGCCGCAGCGGATGGCCGCGCAGTTCAAGGATCTGTCCTTCCAGCCGGCCGCGTATTTCGGCGGGGGTCCCTTCGAGCAGCAGCTGACCAGCGCGCATGAATCCCACCCGGTGGCAGCGAGAAGCTTCATCCATGTACGGTGTACTGACCAGGACTGCGATGGCGGACTGCGCCTCCCCGCCCGCCAACCGGAAGATCAGACGCCAGAAGTCCTGGCGGGTTACAGGATCGACCCCGGTGGTCGGCTCATCCAGCAGCAGCACCCGGGGGCGATGTACAAGGGCGGCTGCCAGACCCAATTTCTGCTTCATGCCGCCAGATAGGTACCCGGCGCGTAAATTCGTAAACGGGTCCAGCCCAACAAACCGCAGGATCTCCATGCAGCGCGGCTGCCACTCGGCCGCGCTCAGCCCGCGCACCTCTGCAAAGAAGCGCAGGTTCTCCATTACGGTCAACTCCTCATAGAGGGAAAACCTTTGCGGCAGATAGCCGATGTGCGCACGCGCCTCTTCCGTCCGGTGCAGCATATCCAGCCCGGCTATATGGATGGCGCAGGGTTCAGCACCAGCAGCCTTATCCGGCAGGAGCGCCCCACACAGTAAGCGCATAACGGTCGTCTTGCCAGCCCCGTCCGGTCCGACCAGCCCATAAATATCGCCGGACGACACCTGGAACCCGACCCCATTTACTGCCCGCAGGTCGCCAAAAGACCGGAATAGATGGCTTGCTTCTATCAGTATATCCAAAGCAGCGCCTCTTGATTAAGTGCCCTCGAAGGAGACATCCGCCGGCATACCCGGTTTGAGCCGCCCGTCCGGATTATCCACCTTCAGCTCAACGGCAAAAACCGTGGTGCGGCGGCCCTCTTCGGTCTGCACGTTGCGAGGTGTGAATTCAGCCTGGTCGGCAATGCTCACAACCACACCTGTGAAGGTTTCCCCAGAGAAGGAGTCTACGAATACCTGCGCCTGCTGACCGATCTGGACGCTCCCGTAGCGGTCTTCCGGTATATAAACGGTGATCTTCAGGTCATCCAGCCTTGCCAGGATCATCAGCGGCGCACCAGGTACAGCCACCTCACCCGGCTCTACCGAGCGGGACAGCACAACCCCGCTGACCGGGGCAGCCAACCTCAGCTTCTGCCTCTGGGCATCAAGCACGCCAACCGCTGCCCGTGCGACCTCCACCTGAGAGCTTGCCAGCCTAAGCTGCTCCTGGCTCGGTCCGGCCTGGGCGGCTGTCAGATTGGCTTCGGCAGTCTTCAAGCGCGCTTGCGCCAGCGCCAGCGTGTCCGGGTCGGGTCCTTGCTGCAGCTTGTCTAGCTGCTGCTGAGCCTCATCCAGGCTTTGCTGGGCGAGCTCCAGGTTGGCTTCCGTCTGAGCCAGGGTGATCTCGTCCGCAGTCCCTTCCAGATAGTTCAACCGCTTGACCGCCAGGTCGTGCTGCTTCTCCAGTGTAGAGATCATCAGGACTACAGCCGCTCGCCGTGGGTTGTCCTCTACTTTTCGCAGCAGCGACTTGAAGCGTTTCTCAGCTTTCTCTATCGCTGCTTCTGTAAGGGTGACCAGGGACTTGGCAATATCGATATCCGTCTGGCTGGCAGGCGACCGCAGGCTGTCGTAAATCCTTTGGGTGTCGCGCTCCAGATCGCGGGCATCGGCCACCGCTTTCGCAGCCTGGGCGGCAGCCAGCTCGTCTTTGTCGTACAGTTGGTCTATTACCTGCTGGGCGGAGATCAATTCCAACTCTGCTGCAGCGATCGCCAGCTCTTGCTGCTCGACCGGCAGCCCTGCTGCCACCATGTCATAGCTGGCCTGCGCCTGGTCAAGCGCTGCCAGCGCCTGCTGCATCTGTGCCTCCAGCAAAGCATCTGTGAACACCACCAGTTCCTGACCTGCCTGGATGGATTCACCCGCCTGAGCCAGGACTTCTGCGATCTGACCGCCAATCTCCGGCGCGATTTCGATCTGGGTGGCCTCAATCGTCCCAGATGCCGCTATCTGGTCATTCTCTGCCCGCACGCTGTTCTGGTCGAGGTACCACCAGGCAGCGCCCGCCAGCGCGATCAGGAGCGCCAGCGGGAGGATGATAAGCTTCTTCGGAACCTTGTGCATAGCGACCTCCAATTTTAAATAAGAACCACATCTGGTATAAGCAAACCGCCGCCCAAACTGATGCTTTTAATTACGGTATTTTCAGCGGTTTGCCAAGCTTGCTGGCTGCAGGCAAATGCTCAGTCCAGACGCTTGCGGAACCGCCTGGCTGCCAAAGACATAATAGCAACCCCAAATACCGCCAGGGCGATCACTTCCTCACGGATGGGACCTATACCCACGCCTTTCAACATGAGCGCCCGGATGACGATCAGGTAGTAGCGCAGCGGGAAGATGTATGATATCCACTGCAAGACCTTCGGCATGGCTTCCAGGGGGAATAAAAAACCCGAGAGGAACAGGCTCGGCAGCAAGGACATCCACACAATGAGCATGGCCTCTTGCTGGGTATTGGCAATCGTCGATGCCAGCAGCCCGATCCCCAGGCTGGACATCAGGAATAGACCCGATACAACCAGGATCAGCCCGAGGTCGCCGCGCACGGGTACCTTGAACCAGTAATAGCCGATCACCATTACTTCCAGTGTATTCAGGAAAGCCAGGATAGTGTAGGGCAGCAATTTGCCAACCATCAGCTCCCAGGAGCGGATGGGAGTAACGATCAGCTGCTCTATCGTGCCCCGCTCGCGCTCGCGCACCACGGCGGTTGCCGTAAGGATCGAGGTCAGGGAATACAGGATCATACCGATCATGCCCGGGATCATGAAGTATGCGCTCAACAGGTCCGGGTTGTACCAGACCTGGGAACGAATATCCACCGGCAGGCTGATGGCGGTTGAAAAGCCTCTGCTTGCCAGGCGCTGCACCATGATCTGGGTGGCGTACTGCTGGCCGATCAATTGGGCAGCCGACAGGGATGTCGATGCCACGGTCGGGTCGCTGCCATCCAGGACGAAGGCTACCTCGGCAGAACGCTCCATCAGCACTCGCTGGCTGTAGTCCGGGGGGATAATGATCCCGGCGCGCGCCTGACCGCTCTCGATCAGCTCGTGCAGTGTATCCTCTGAATACACATCGTAAGCCAGCAGGAAATAATCCGCAGCCCGGTAGGCATCCAGAAGATCGCGCGAGGCAGGTCCGCGGTCCTGGTTAAAGACAGCCAGCGGCACATTACGCACATCGTTTGTGGCGGCATAGCCAAGCAGGAACAACTGCATAACAGGGATTACCATCACCAGGACCAGCGTGCGCGGGTCACGCAGGATCTGGATGAATTCCTTGCGAACCAGTGAGGTCAGGCGAGTATTGATCATAGCTCTACCCTACACTAGTCGCCAGCCAGGTTATTTCTGACCAGGTTATTTCTGGCCAGGTTATCCCTGGCCAGGTTATCCCTGGCCAGGATGCCGTGCAGATAAATCTCGACAAAATGTTCGAGAGCGTCCTCGCTCATTTCAGGTGGCAGATGCTGCACCAATATCACCTCCGTCATAACGTAGGAGAAAAACAGGCCGAGGAAGGCTCGTACCAGTACGGCGGCCGGAATGGGGCGCAGCTCATGTTTGCTTTCGGCAAACCGCTGTACAAGAGCCAGCACGCTGGGGAAAAACTGCTGGAACAACTGGGGGAGATGCACGCTTTTGAACTCGACCATCTCGATGAATATCAGGTTGAGGAAATCCATGCGGTTCTGTGTGCCGGCAACCATACGAGTGGCAGCATCGCGCACGAACGCATCTACCGTCTCCCCTTCTGCGGCCAGCATGGCTGGCATCATATCGTGGAAGGGATGGCACTCGACCAGAACGGAAAAGAAAATATCCTCCTTGCCGGAGAAATGGTTGTATATTCCCCCCAGGGCAATGCCAGCCTGGGCGGCGATCAGTCGCATGGAAGTGCCATGGTAGCCGCGGCTCAGGAACAACTGGTGGGCGACCTGGATGATCTCAGCCCTGGTTTTTTCACCGCGTGTGACAGTCCCCTGGTCCATAGCGCCTCCCAATACAAACGAACGTTCGTTCATATATTAGATTAAAATTCTCACCTTGTCAAGAATGATTTTGTGATGCCGGTGGGATGTATTTTCGTCCTTACTGGAATAGAAAAGCCCAGCGGCGAGTTGCCGCTGGGCAGATATCAACGACTAATGTCGCTCTTATTATTGCTTAATCGCCTCAGTCTCCCCCACCCAACTGAGACACGGATCGCAGCAAGCCAAAGACCATCAAACCCAGCTTGATCCCCTCTCCTGCCCCAATTTGTACCTGCTCGCCTTCACGTTCTGCTCTCTGCACCATGAGATATGCAGCCCCCAATCCTACTACTGCGCCTAATACGGCCCCAATGACCAGCACCTTTGGCTTCCAATTCTCTACGACTTCCAGATCGATGCTCTCTTCCATATTCATATCTCCAATCACCGCTTTTTTCTACGGATTGCTTTCTGAAAAGCCTTCATCGAGGCCGAAGCGCTGTGAGCGCGCAGGAACGGCTCAACAGCAGCGTTTGAAATGCTCTCCACACGTCTCGATACCTGCACAAAATAACCCAACAGCAGGTGTGTGTAGCGAGGCAGAACCGGCAGCAGCTTCCCGACCATATAGACCATGCCTGCGGTCAGCACACTTATGATCAGGGTCAACAGCAGCATGGGGGTGATCAGCCAGATCACCGAGATATCGGACCAGCGGCTGATGTCCCCTCCGCCGGTAGCAGCCGCTAAGACCACACCCAGCCCGGCAAGCACCATCAGGAGCACGCCCACCAGCAAAGGGAACTTGATCTGCCAAAAGGTCTGGCGCCGATGCTCAGCGGTGGTAATGGGGTTCGGTTCTGGAAGCTGGGGAGACTGTGGGCTTTCTTCCATGCCTGTATTTTAGCATGAATCCTCGTAATTACCCAACCAGTACCCTCTCCTCTTGTGTCTTAAGCCCATTGTCCTGGACGATCAGGCAGCCTTAATCGAGATCATGTTGACCACATAAGGTCTGCATGCTAAAATCCAGCCACACATTTACGCTGTGCGCGGCACGCACGGCGGAGCTGCACCTCATGAGCGAAATTCCCATCAGAGTACTGCTGATAGAAGACAACCCCGAATACGCTCACCGCCTGTGCCTGGAGCTGGACCATACCAGCCCGGGCTGTTTTGTGTTCTCCCATTCAAAGACCCTGCTTGAGGCGCTGGATCGGCTCAATGAAGCCGACATCGATCTCATCCTGTTAGATCTGGCGCTGCCCGACAGCCAGGGGCAGTCTGCCTTCAACGAGGTACAGAAGCAGGCTCCCCATCTGCCTGTCATCGTCCTGACCACCCAGGAAGACATCTCCCCCTCCGTACGCCTGATCCAGGATGGTGCCCAGGACTGCCTGGTCAAAGGCAGGATGGAAATCGACCAGCTGGCGCGCACCATCAATTTATCACTGGAGCGGCACCGGATGACCGAACAGCTGCGCCAGCTGTCGATAATCGACGAGCTGACCGGGCTGCTCAACCGACGGGGCTTCTTCTCGCTGGGCAAGCAGCAGATCAAGCTGGCAGAACGATCCCAACGCCAGATGCTCCTATTTTATATTGACCTGGATGGATTGAAATATATCAACGACCAATACGGGCATCACGAGGGCGACCGGGCGCTGAAAAAGATCGCTGAGATCCTGAACGTAACTTTCCGTTCTTCCGACCTGATCGCCCGCTTAGGTGGGGACGAGTTCACTGTGCTGGCGATCGATGCCCTCCAGGAGAGCGCCGAGAACATCCTGGCCCGCCTTGAAAACCACCTGCACATCTCCAATCTCAAAAACCCGATCTACCACCTGTCGCTCAGCCTGGGTTTTGCCCGCTTCGATCCCGATAGTGCCCCGTCACTGGAAAACATGCTCATAGAAGCCGATAACGCCCTTTACCGCTACCGGCATGACAAAGAGGACCCCGGATAAGTCACTCTGGCTGGGCCAACAGTGCCACCCAATCCTCCTGCTGCCGTTTTCCCACCAACGCAAGACCATTCATCCTGAGCGCCTGCTCAACCTCACCCGCCTGCTCGTCGAGTATCCCTGAGAGCACCAGGCTCCCGCCCGGCGTGACCAGCGCGCCCAACCCATCATCCAGCAGCTTGATGATCACGGTTGCCAGGATATTCGCCAGCACCAGCGGCGCACTCTGTATTGCGAATCCCCCGCGGCGGATTTCCGCCAGCGAGCCCAGACCTAAAACCAGACGGTCGGCAACTCCGTTCAGGGCGCCATTCTCCCGAGCGGCATGCAGGGCATCCGGGTCGATATCCACCGCCAATGCCTGCCTAGCTCCCAGCTTGAGTGCCGCCACCGCCAGGATGCCCGATCCGCAGCCGACATCGATGACCGCTTCAGGCAGCGTCCCGGCTGCGGAATACAGGTTTTCGATCAGCTCCAGACAAAGCCGGGTGGTCGGGTGCGTGCCCGTGCCGAACGCCATCCCTGGGTCGATGCGCACCGCTATACGTTCCGGGGCAGGCGAATCCAGCCAGGCAGGGATGATCATCAGGCGCTCTCCAACTGCCACCGGAGTGTAGTGCTGCTTCCAACTCTCAGACCAGTCTGCCTGCTTGACCAGCCGGTATTCTGGCTCTGGCAGCGGACGGATGCGCCCCAGATACCACAGCGACTCCTCTAGCCGCTTGAGCGTCTCCTGCTGCTGGTCGTCAGCGGGGATATAGGCGCATACCCGCAATGGTCCGACCGGATGACCTTCATCCTCAGCATAGTCGGTGGCGATAGCAGTGGCTTCGATGACCACTCCCGCCGGAGCGAAACGCCTCAGCACATCCGCCACAGCTTCTGCCATCTCGCCATCTACCGCCAGGGAGACCTCGACCCAGGCGCTGTCAGCCATCAAACGGCCTGCCACAATTGGTTTCAGCGTACATCCGCAAGATGATAAAAGATGGACGGCAGGCTCTGCCTACCGTCCATCCTGACCCTCTGTGCCGGATATCTCTACCCGCCAAGGGTGTCCTTGATCCAGTCCAGGAAGCTGCGCTCTTGAGGGCGCACTTCGCTGCCCAGGCTATTAGCCAGATCCTCGAAAAGCTGGCGCTGGTCTCCGGAAAGCCGGATGGGAATTTCGACATTGACGATCACCATCTGGTCGCCGCGGCCGTTGCCGCGCAGATAGGGCACCCCTTTCCCCCGCATGCGCAGCACCTTGCCGGGCTGCGTTCCGGAGGGGATCTTGAGCGTTGCCTTGCCGTCGACGGTCGGGATCTCGACATCCGCGCCCAGGGTAGCCTGGGCGATATTGATATTCAAGTCCAGCAGAACATCGTTATCCCGGCGGCGGAAGAATTTATGCGCTTTCACCTGGATGGCGATATACAGATTGCCGTTGGGACCCCCGTTCACGCCGGGCTGCCCTTCACCCGCCAGACGGATCTGCGTGCCGGTATCCACGCCAGCCGGTACGGCGACCACTTTCTTTCGGGTGTGCCGTTCCAGCCCGCGCCCCTGGCAGGTGCCGCAGGGCGTGGCGATGGTCTCTCCCGCGCCATTGCAGGTCTGGCAGGTCGCTACCTGCACCATCGAGCCCAGGATCGTCTGGCGCACCTGGCGTACTTCGCCGCTGCCATTGCAGGTCGCACAGCGCACCGGAGAAGTGCCCGGCTCGGCGCCTGTACCATTGCAGGTACCGCATACCTCATCGCGAGTGACCTCAAGCTCTTTCTCGATCCCGAATACCGCTTCCTCAAAGGTCATCTCGAGGCGGTACTGCAGGTCCGCACCACGGCGCGGGGCATTGCGTGACCTGCGGGAACTGCGTCCGAAGCCGCCAAACCCGAACAGGTCGCTGAATATATCGGCAAAGTCCGAGAAGTCAACAGTGTAATCCACCCCGCCTCCGGCTCCGCGCACGCCGGCATGTCCGAACCGGTCGTAGGCAGCCCGCCGGTCGGTATCGGAAAGCACCGCATAGGCCTCGTTGATCTCCTTGAAGCGCTCTTCAGCGTCCTCCGCGCTGTTCACATCAGGATGGTACTGGCGCGCCAGCCGGCGGAATGCGGACTTCAGATCTTCGTTGGAGGCATTCTTCGGTACCCCCAGGACTTCGTAATAATCACGGTCGGTCATAATCGCCTGTACGCCGGGCATACTGCCCGGCGTTTGAATTAATATCGATGTCAGGCTTTGCACCTGACTCACCTGGGCCGCGCAGGGTGACCTGCTAAGCCGCCTGCAGAAACTGTCCTACGGGTTACACGTTGCGGTATTCGCCGTCGACCACATCCTCGCCCTCGGGACCGGGCTGCTCGCCGCCATCACCGGGCTGCTCTTCCGGAGTCTCGGTCTGCTGGTAGGCGGCCGCGCCGATCTGCGAGACGATCTGGTTCAGGGCCTCGGTCTCTTTGCGGATTGTCTCTACATCCTCGCTATCCATCACCTGCCGTACCTTGGCAACCTGGTCGTCCACATTGCTCTTCAAATCGCCGGGCACTTTCTCACCCAGGTCACGTAGCACTTTCTCGGCAGTGTAGACGGAGTTGTCGGCCGCGTTACGGGCCTCGATCAGCTCTTTCTTGCGGAGGTCATCATCGGCATGCATCTCGGCTTCCTTGCGCATATTGTCCACTTCCTGGTCCGATAAGCCAGAGGAAGCCGTGATGGTGATGTTCTGACTGCGACTGGTGGCTTTATCCATTGCAGTAACCTTGAGGATGCCGTTGGCGTCGATATCGAAGGTAACCTCGATCTGCGGAATGCCGCGCTGAGCAGGCGGGATCCCATCCAGGATGAACTTGCCTAATGACTTGTTGTCCGCCGCCATTGGGCGTTCGCCCTGCAGCACGTGGATCTCCACCTGCGACTGGTGGTCGGCTGCCGTGGAGAAGATCTGGCTCTTGCGGGAAGGGATGGTCGTATTGCGCTCTATCATCCCGCTGGCAACCCCGCCCAAAGTCTCGACCGACAGGGTCAAAGGGGTGACATCCAGGAGCAAGATATCTTTGACATCGCCTCCCAACACGCCGGCCTGGATTGCAGCGCCCAGCGCCACGACCTCGTCCGGGTTGACCCCTTTGTGCGGGTCCTTGCCAAACAGTTTGCGTACCGCATCTTGAACGGCTGGCATGCGGGTCATGCCGCCCACCAGGACAACCTCGTCGATTTTGGAGGGGTCGGTATCGGCATCTTTCAACGCCTGGCGCACTGGACCCAGCGAGCGCTCGATCAGGTCTGAAGTGAGCTGCTCGAGCTTCGAGCGGGTCAGTGTCATCACCATATGTTTCGGGCCGGTTGCATCTGCCGTGATGTAGGGCAGGTTGATCTCAGTCTGCATCATGCTGGACAGCTCGATCTTGGCTTTTTCGGAGGCTTCCTTCAGCCGCTGCAGTGCCTGGCGGTCAGAGCGCAGATCGATGCCGTTCTCGCGCTTGAATTCATCGGCTATGAAATCGATCAGGCGCTGGTCGAAATCATCACCGCCCAGAAATGTATCGCCGCTGGTGGAGCGCACCTGGAAGACACCCTCACCGACATCCAGGATCGAGATATCGAATGTGCCGCCGCCCAGGTCATAGACCGCGATGACTTCATCCTTCTTCTTGTCCAGCCCATAAGCGAGCGACGAAGCGGTCGGTTCATTGATGATGCGCAGCACCTCCAGCCCGGCGATTTTCCCGGCATCCTTGGTGGCATTGCGCTGGGCATCGTTGAAATACGCGGGCACAGTGATAACTGCCTGGGTGACTGTCTCGCCCAGGTAGGCTTCCGCATCGCGCTTCAATTTGCCCAGGATCATCGCCGAGACCTCCGGCGGCGAATATTCCTTTTCGCCCAATACAACGCGCACATCCCCGTTGGGCGCTTCGGCGACCTTGTACGGCACACGCGAAAAGGCACGCTGCACCTCTGGGTCGCTGTACTTACGCCCCATGAAGCGTTTGATAGAGAAGATGGTATTCTCCGGGTTTACCACTGCCTGGTTGCGGGCAACCCGCCCGATCAGCCGCTCGCCATTCTTGTTGATAGCGACGACCGAAGGGACCAGGCGCTCGCCCTCGGCGGACGAGATCACAGTCGGCTCGCCGGCCTCCATGACCGCCACAACCGAGTTGGTTGTACCCAGATCAATGCCAATGATTTTTGCCATGTTTTTATCCTCCGAATAATTTCAATCTATGCTTGGCTGCGCGGATATCACCGCCGCCGTTGTAATCTCTGGTTTTATTTTGCCACTCTGACCGTAGCCACTCGCAACACTCTATCGCCCAGTATATAGCCGTTCTTGACCACTTCGATGATCTGACCGTCTTCATACTGGTCGTTCTCTTCCTGTGAGATAGCCTCGTGCAGGTTTGGATCGAAATACTGGTTCTCTGCCTGCATCAGCGATACGCCTTCGGCTTCCAGAATCGAATAGAACTTGCGGTAGATCAGCTCGATCCCATCCGCCCAGGCAGCCCCCTCGCCATCGGCAGGCCGGTTCCTCAATGCCCGGTCGAGGTCGTCCAGCACGTCGAGATAGCGCTTGAATATATTGGCCGAGGCGTTCTGGTATGCCTGAGCCTGTTCGCGCTCGACGCGTTTCTTGTAGTTGGCGAATTCCGCCCGCGCCCTCTGCCAGCCATCCAGGTATTCCTCAGCTTTTGCCTGATAGGCTATCAGTTCGTTTTCAAGGTTTTCCAGCTGCTCCGATGGCTCGAGCTCCATGACTTCCAGAGCTTCTTCACCCACCTGCGGCTCATCCTCGTGCTCTTCGCTTCCTTCCCACTGCAGTTCTTCTTCGGTCATTTTTTATGATTTACCCTTCTGAAAATAACTATTTTAGAAGTTACGCAATCCAGCGTGGCTTCTACATTATTCAGTATGCAGGTCGACCACCAGATCGCTCAACAGCCCGGCCACGAAACGGACGGTGGAAATGGTGCGCCCGTAAGCCATGCGGATCGGTCCCATAACGCCCAAAGCACCGGTCGCCAGCCCCGGAACGCCGTAGCGCGCCAATACCATAGAGCACTCCCGCAGCTCTTCCCAATCGCCTTCACCGCCGATGAGCACCTGAACACCGCCTACATTGGCTGTCAGCACCGTCCTGGAGAGCAGGTCCTCCAGCAGAGCGCGTTCTTCCAGGATGCGCATTGCCCGGCGGGCGACTTCCATCTCGGCGAACTCGGGCTCGGCCAGCACGTGGGTCAGCCCATCCCGGTAGACTTCGCCGCCCAGCATTTCCCCGGAGCGGTGCATATCGTCCACAATCAATTTCAATATGTCCTGCTCGAGGGCATCCAACCGGCCCGACATGCCGCTGATCTGGTCTGCCTGCAGCCCCTGGCAGGATTCATTGATCTCATTGGCGGTGGTGCTGAGCTGCTCCTGGTTCACCGGTTCTGCCAGGGCCAGCATCTGCTGGCGCACGTCTCCACCGGACAGCACCAGCACCATCAGCACCTGCCGCCCGTATGTGCTGATCAGCTCCAGATGTTTGAACCTGGCCTGCTCCGGATGGGGCGCGGTGACCAGCGAGGCTGCCTGCGACTGGTGTGCAAGCACCGATGCAGCCAATCGCATCCAGCGGTCTACATCCTGCCCTGCCTGGTAAAACTGGTGGGCGATGGTATCCCTGGTTGTCATGGGCAGCTCGGTATGGCCCATCAATTGGCGCACGAAGTAGCGATAGCCGTCCTCGGAGGGAAGGCGACCGGCAGAAGTGTACGGCTGGCGCAGGTATCCTTTCTCGGTCAGCGCCACCATCTCATTGCGCACCGTGGCGGAGCTGATATCCAGATTGTACTTCTTCACCAGGCTCGCCGAACCGACCGGCTGTGCCGTTTCAATATAATCGCGTATCACCAGAGCCAGAATTAATTTTTGCCGTTCAGTCAAACCAATCATACTTGCCTCATCCGAATTAGCACTCTCACATCGAGAGTGCTAAAACACTGGTTAACGATCATACCACGCCGCCGGATAGGCGTCAAGAATTCCCCCTCCCCGGCATATGATTTCTGATATATGGTTAACGTTGCATATTCTGTACCATTGGGCAGCAACATCACCAAGGCACGAAGGTACACAATGGTTCTTTCTTTACTGAGTGCAATGTCTTCGCGAGCGAGGGATCCCTGGGGTCAATGTCTGCATTCCCCCCAACCGGACAGCCCAATTCTTATCTCACGCGTACAGAACTGCTCGTTTTTCCCGGCCTCATCATCTAGCGATGCAAACGGCTTTCCAACTTAAACACTCAGCCCGCATTCTCCACCGCCTCCATCGCGGCAGGTTTCTCCTTCACACGCAGCATGAACCCACCTGCCAGGAGCATGAACAAGGCTGAGAACAAGAACATGATCCGGTAGCTGCCGCCGCTCAGGTCGATCAGCACGCCAACCATCTGCGGTCCGGCGATGGCTGCCAGGCTGGCGGCAAAGTAATACATACCGGTAAAAGCGCCGATGCGAGCGTCGCCACCGACATCGTAGACCATCGGCAGCGAGTTGACATTGATCAGTGCCCAGAAGAAACCTGCCGGCAGCAGCAAGATGATCAGCATGACCTGGCTGCTGACCAGCAGCCCATAAATAAACAGTAACGCCAGACCAGCGACCCCGATCAGGATGATGCGCCGCTTCCCGAAGCGGGTTGCCAGCAGACCGGACGGAACGGCGAAGATCACGAACATCAGCGCCAGCCCAGATGTGAGGATCGCCATGCGCCCCTCGTCGATACCCAGCGAGAATTTCCCGAAGGAGGAGATCCAGGTCTCCAGGGCATTGTAGCCCATGAACCAGCACAGGATCGCCAGCAGGATCATCAAACCCGAGCGGTCGGAAGCGCTGAAGACCTCCCGCAGGTTGGCGAGAAAGCCGGCTCCCTGTTCATCCTTATCTTCCGCCGGCGGCAGCTCTGGCTCGCGCACGAACAGCAGCACCACGCTGATCGCGATCAGCATGACCACGCTGCCGAAAACGAATGGCGAGATGCGCCCCATACTGTACAGCGCCCCCCCGATCAGGAAGGCAGCAATTGCGCCCAGCCCACCCATCAGGTTGATCACCCCGTTGGCGGTGCTGCGCTGGGAAGACGGAAAAAGGTCACCCAGCAGGGCGACGGTCGGGGCACGGAACAGCGCCATCGACAGGTTGGTGAGCAGGATGGCGATCATTACCCCCAGCGGCGACCGCGCCACCGGGACGAGGATAAAGAAGATCGCTGCCAGCGGCGCGCCGACCAGAATCCAGGGTTTGCGCCGCCCGATACGGGTGCGGGTGTGGTCCGAGCGCTCGCCCACCACCGGCTGCACGAACAGGTTCAGGTAGTTATCCCAGGTCATGATAAAGCCGATCAGCGTGGCGGAGAGGGCAAAATCCTGGCGCAGGAAGATGGGCACGAAATTGTTGAAGATGGGCCAGATCAGGCTGATGCCGAAGAAGCCGAACCCGAGCACGAAAGTCTTGCGGTAGGGAAAGCGTGATTTCATGATACTGCTCCTGATTTCACCACTGAGTTCACAGAGTTATGAAACAAGCTGTATGTCATCCCGAGGGAGCGTACTTTGCGACCGAGGGACCCCTGCAACCTGTTCTTTCTCGGCGTTCTCTGCGATCTCCGTGGTTAATCCTGGTTTTGGCTTTCTTCAGCCAGGCCGTCCAAGAACCTGCGCTCGTCATCGCTCAGCTCGGCCTTTTCCAGCAGGTCGGGACGGCGCTGCAGGGTGCGCAGCAGCGACTGCTCGCGCCGCCAGCGGGCGATGCGTCCGTGGTCGCCGGAGAGCAGCACCTCCGGCACGCGCCAGCCGCGGAACTCGGGCGGGCGGGTGTAGTGCGGGTACTCCAGAGTTCCGGATGCGTGCGAATCATCCCATGCCCCGTCCGGGTCGCCCAGCGCGCCGGGTATCAGGCGCGCCAGCGCGTCGACCAGCACCAATGCAGGCAGCTCGCCGCCGGTCAGCACGTAGTCACCGATCGATATCTCGTCCGTCACCAGGTGCTCCCGCACCCGCTCATCGACCCCCTCGTAGCGACCGCACAGCAGTGCCAGGTGAGGCTGCCCCGCCAGCTCCTGGGCGATCTGCTGCGTGAAGGTGCGTCCCTGCGGGGTGAGCAGGATCACCGGGCACTTCGGCGAAGCGCCCAGCACGCCTTCCACCGCTGCGAAGACCGGCTCGGGCTTCATCACCATCCCGCCGCCGCCGCCGTACGGCTCATCGTCGGTGACGTGGTGTTTGTCGTGGGTCCAGTCGCGGATATTGTGCAGCTGTACCTCCAGCAGCCCACGCTGGCGGGCGCGCTGCAGGATGCTGGTCTGTAGGTAAGGCTCGAAGACTTCGGGGAAGAGGGTAAAGATGTCGAATATCATGATCGTGAACGGATTTGGGCTTCTTGAGGAAATTGGCAGGTTTTTACTTGCCGAACATTTCATAGGGAGGCCAATGCACCCACAGCAGCGTGACGAAGATGGCAATGTTGACCACCAGCGCAATGACCGTATCAATATTCGATAGCCTGCGGTTGGGTGCGCCGGGCCAGATCCCAGAGAAGAGAATGATCCCAGCGGTCGAGATGATCGCCGAAAGAACAGCGTACTGCCGCCAGTCGCTCCCGGGAAGCAAAGCACCCCAGAAGGATAACGCAGCAACGACGAAGCCTATCGCCGACAGCAACCAGAAGAATCCGGCGACGATGGCGGCAGTCCTGGGCGAGAGCGATGGGATCAGCCAGGAGCGAACAGGCAGGACTGGCTTGGAGCCTCCAGCCTGCCGCGGGAGCGACAGGAATGCATTCCCATGGGCGAGCCCGTGAAGGAAAAGCACTGCACTAATGATGAATTTGATGGTTTGAGGGGACATAACCTGATTATACAGGTGAATCGTACAGGGTGTGGATTATGCGAAGAGGAAATTCTAAACGCTATCCAAACCGTCATCGGCATCTGACACTTCGCACTTCGCACTGCACGGGCGCAGCTACGGAGGAATTCATGGAAGGATCAGTTTCTCTCGCTGCGCCCCCTACCTGACACCGGAACAAGTGACACTCCTGCACTTCGCACTATCCTTAACCCCAGCTTAGCATCCACCCCTCCCACC
>JAQBDA010000290.1:0-15716 GCA_032124675.1 Chloroflexota bacterium | reverse complement strand
GCCGTTCACACGGAAAGGCGTATCGAGGAAGTGACATATCCTTTGGGCAGTATGGACTTAAGGTCATGGAGCCAGGACGTATTACGGCTCGTCAGATTGAAGCTGCCAGAATTGCTATGACTCGTCATGTCAAGCGTGGTGGCCGTATATGGACACGGATCTTCCCTGATAAACCAATTACCAAAAAGCCCGCTGAGGTCAGAATGGGAAAAGGTAAGGGGAACGTCGAATACTGGGTAGCAGTGGTGAAGCCAGGCCGCATCATGTTCGAGGTCGGTGGTGGTGTGCCAGAAGAACTCGCCAAGGAAGCTCTCAAGCTGGCGCAGTACAAATTCGCCATAAAAACAAAAATTGTTGGGCGCTATGAGCAAGCAGGAGGCGAGTTATGAAACCGGCTGAGATTCGCACACTCTCAACAGGTGAAATTCAGTCCCGCTTGAATGATGCCAGGGAAGAATTGATGAACCTGCGTTTTCAAATGGCGATTGGCGGATTGACAGACCATACCCGCCTGCGCTTTACCCGCCGCCAGATTGCCCGTTTGCTGACGTTGCTCAGTGAACGGGATCAAGATGCACAAATAGAAGGTGAAGAATGAACACTCGCCGTCGTATAACAGGTGTGGTTACCAGCGATAAGATGGATAAGACAGTTATCGTAGAGATATCCCGGACTTATCGACATCGCTTGTATAAAAAAGTGGTCAGCAGCCGCGGGCATATCATGGCTCATGATGAACTGGGCTGCCAGCTGGGCGATACTGTAAGGATCGTCGAAAGCAAGCCAATCTCTCGCCGGAAACGCTGGGTGGTCGAAGAAATCATCCGCCGCGATATCGCCGCAGGCGAACCTGTTCCAGAGGAGTAATCATGATCCAGCAGGAATCTCGGCTGAAGGTGGCAGATAACAGCGGCGCGCGCGAGCTGCTTGTGATCCATGTCTTGGGTGGTTCAACCCGAAAATACGGATCGGTTGGGGACGTTGTCGTGGGAACAGTAAAGTTGTCTACTCCCCACGGAGCAGTAAAGAAAAGCGATATCGTGCGAGCTGTAATCGTGCGGTGCGCCAAGGAATGGCGCCGTGATGACGGTTCTTACATCCGTTTCGATGATAACGCCGCGGTTATCCTGGATCAGGATGGACGCAACCCGAAAGGAACTCGTATCTTTGGTCCGGTTGCACGCGAGCTGCGTGAAAAGGGATTTATGAAAATCGTGTCTCTGGCACCAGAAGTGCTCTGAAGCCAGGAACCCAGGAGTGATAACTGTGAAGGTAAAGATACGCAAAGGCGACACTGTAGAGATTATCAGCGGTCGTTTCGAGGACAAAGGCAAACGCGGCGAGGTAATCAAGGTGCTGCCGGATGAAGGTCGGGTGGTTGTTCAGGGCGTCAATATGCGCAAGAAGCACCAGAAACAGGTTCAAACGCAGGCGCAGCGGTCGATATCACCGGGAATCATCGAGTTCGAGGGATCGATCCATATCTCCAATGTCATGCTGGTTTGCCCCAAATGCAGTGAAGCATCACGGGTAGGCGTACTACGCCAGGATGGTGAGTCTGTGCGGGTATGCAAGAACTGTCAGGCACTGATCGACTGATAGGTTTGTAGGAGAGTTAAGATGGGGCATATATTAAAAGATCGATATCAGGAAGAAATTGCACCGGCGCTGATGGATTCGCTCGACCTGAGCAATGCCATGCAGGTGCCGCGCATTATGAAAATCGTGGTGAATGTGGGTGTCGGTGAGGCGTTGGACAATGCCAAGGCATTGGATGCAGCCGTCGCGGATATCACCCAGATCACCGGTCAAAAACCAGTGATCACCAAAGCCCGAAAAAGCATCGCCAATTTCAAGCTTCGTGAGGGCCGGGCAATCGGTGTAAAAGTGACCTTGCGCGGAGATCGCATGTGGGCTTTCCTGGATCGCCTGATGAATGTGGCCATGCCAAGAGTGCGCGACTTTCGAGGGATAAACCCTGACGCGTTCGACGGGCGCGGCAATTACACTCTGGGACTGCGTGAACAGCTTGTATTCCCGGAAATTGACTACGATAAGATAGACAAACTGCGTGGATTGGAACTCAGTATTGTGACCAGCGCACGGAATGATGATGAAGGCAGGCAGCTGCTACAACTGCTAGGCATGCCGTTCAAAAAGGAAGGGTAGGCAATGGCAAAAACATGTATGAAATATCGTGAGATGCGGCGGAAGTACCCCACCCGGGTGCGCAATCGCTGTAAAGTTTGTGGTCGTCCGCGTGGATATATTCGCCGGTTTGGATTATGCCGTATTTGTTTCCGTGAATATGCGCTGGATGGCAAAATCCCTGGTGTGGTGAAATCTTCGTGGTAGCCGGGCGGAGGGTTTAATTATGAGTGTAAATGATCCAATCGCAGATATGCTGACCCGCATACGGAATGCGGCGCTGGTAGGCCATACGACTGTTGCAATGCCAAGTTCGACCCTGAAAGTGGCGATTGCAAAAATCATGAAAGAAGAAGGCTATATCGGCACTTTTGAGGTGGTTGACGACCAATCACCGGGAATGAAAGTGCTGCGGATCCGCCTCAAGTACATCGGTGAACGTCGTGAGCGTAAGCCTGTGATCACCGGCTTAGAGCGTATTAGTAGGCCTGGACGCCGTGTTTACACCGGAAAGCGTGAGATCCCCTGGGTACTTTCGGGGATGGGGATTGCAATCATATCCACACCGAAAGGCGTGATGACCGGTCAGCGCGCCCGCCAACTGGGTGTTGGAGGCGAGGTTCTCTGCAAAGTATGGTAAACAGCATTGCTGATCGTGTATGGCGCCTGGGTGGGTTATACCGGGTTGATCTCTCCCATCCAAAGCTGCCAGTTCAGTAATCTGGAGGAGGTAGAAGTGTCACGTATTGGACGTATGCCGGTGGTTGTGCCAGATGGCGTGGAAGTAAAAATTAAGGGCTCGCATGTGCGGGTAAAAGGACCCAAGGGCGAACTTGAACATACCTTCCCGGCAGATATGAAAATAAAGCTGGATGATGGTGAGATCAATGTCCAACGCCCGACAGATCTGGGCATGCATCGATCATTGCACGGCATGACACGCGCGTTGATCAACAATATGGTCCTCGGTGTGAGCACCGGTTTCGAAAAAATTCTTGAAGTAAACGGCGTGGGTTATCGAGCAGAGCTTTCTGATAACAACCTGATCTTGTATGTTGGCTATTCCCATCCGGTTGTAATCGAACCACCTACCGGGATATCGTTCGATTGGGATGCCAGAGCACGCCAGATCAAGGTGATGGGCTACGACAAGCAGGCTGTTGGGCAAGTTGCTGCAGATATCCGCAAAGTACGCCCGCCGGAACCGTATAAAGGCAAGGGCATCAAATATCTCGACGAAAGAATCCGCCGTAAGGCTGGAAAAGCAGGTAAGGTGTAATCCTATGAGCGGAAAAAAATCACGTTCTGAATCTCGGAAACGACGCCATATACGCGTTCGCAAACGTGTCCGCGGTACGGCAGACCGCCCGCGGCTGAATGTCTACCGCAGTTTGGCAGAAATATACGCACAGGTGATCGATGATGAGGCAGGGCTCACTCTCGCAGCTGCATCATCAATCGACCAATCGTTACGCGAGCAAATGGATGGCCTCAAGAAAACAGAACAGGCGAACCTTGTCGGCAAAATCGTTGCAGACCGGGCAAAATCCAAAGGGGTAACGAGTGTCATATTTGATCGTGGCGGGTATCGCTATATCGGTAGGGTCAAGGCTCTGGCAGATGGCGCGCGAGAAGGCGGCCTGGAATTTTAGGTGCCCGGATCCACCGGGTATGGATGGAGTAAAGCATGTCGGATTTCATGGATTTTGAACAAGAGCTGGACGAACGTGTGATCGATATTGCGCGAGTTGCAAAAGTTGTCAAGGGCGGACGCCGTTTTTCGTTCCGAGTGACGGTGGTGGTTGGCGATCACCGCGGCAGCGTAGGCATCGGCACCGGCAAAGCAAATTCAGTGCCGGATGCCATGCGAAAAGCATCGGAGCGAGCGAAGCGTGAAATGCACAAGGTGTCTCTATTTGATACCACGATCCCACATCAAGCGCTGGGCCGGGTAAGCGGGGCGAAGGTCCTCCTGAAACCTGCCTCGCCTGGCACGGGAGTGATCGCAGGCGGCGGTGTCCGCGCTGTTGTGGAGGCGGCAGGAATCTCGGATATCCTGACCAAATCATTGGGCAGCAGCAATATACTCAACGTTGTTTACGCAACTATGGACGCGCTTGACCAATTGAGGACTCCGCAGGAAGTAGCTGCGGTACGCGGTAAATCGCCAAAGGACCTCACCCCGTTCTGGGAGCGGAGGAAGAATGCCTGAGAAGAAGCGAAAATCCAAAAATAAGATCAGGGTGACCCTGGTGAGGAGCCCTATTGGTTACTCACAGCGCCAGAAAAATACAGTGAAAGCGCTCGGCTTACGCCGTATGCACCAGACGGTGGAGCACGAAGACTCACCTGTAGTACGAGGGATGATCTTCAAAGTATCTCATCTGGTGGAAGTATCTGAATAGCCAATAACAGCACAAATTCCCGCCTCGCTTGAGCGGGTAACAGGTCGTGTTGAGGAATACCGATGAAATTAAATGATTTGAAACCTAACGAGGGCAGTAAGAAAAACCGCAAACGCGTTGGTCGCGGGATTGCTGCCGGGCAAGGGAAAACGGCCGGTCGCGGTACTAAAGGCCAGGGCGCACGCTCTGGAGGCGGTCCCCGTCTTTACCACCAGGGCGGCAACCTGCCGTTCTTCCGCCGTCTGCCTTTTGTACGGGGTAAGGGATTCACGCCTCTAAACAGGGTCGAATACAATGAAGTGAACCTTGATCAGCTTGCTGATTTCACCTCTGGCAGCCTGGTTACTCCTGATACTCTGGATGAAGCACGCCTGCTCAGGGATCCACGCAATCCTGTGGTTATCCTTGCTCGCGGTGACCTGAAAACCGCGCTGACTGTCCACGCCCACCGGGTCAGCAAGAATGCCAGATCCAAGATCGAAGCAGCTGGCGGACAGGTGGAAATCCTGGAATTCGAATAGGCTGATCTTGCAGTTGTGGGAAGTAAGCCAAACCACAACGATTATGAAGGAGCTAGATTAATATGAAGCGGTCTGCCTGGCGTTATTTATGGACAGCACAAGATATACGCCGCAAGCTACTGATCACGCTGTTAATCCTTGCGATCTATCGATTCATGGCGCATGTGCCAGTCCCAGGTGTGAATCCGGAAGCGATTGCATCGATCCTCGAAGGTGGCGGCGCAGGGACAACCCTGGTCGGCTTGCTGGATCTGCTTTCTGGTGGAACGGTATCCAATTTTTCAGTGCTGGCGATGGGCGTCTATCCCTACATCACCGCTCAGATTATCCTGCAGCTGCTGGTACCGATTATCCCGGCGCTTCAGAAAAAGATGGAGGATGATCCCAGAGAAGGTCGAAAGTGGCAGGAACGATGGACGATCATTCTGGCTGTACCGATGGCTGCCTTACAAGCAATTGGTCAGATCAACATCTTCAATTCTCTTGCTGGCGTGCCCATCCTGGATAATTTCGGTTTTTCAGCCGGCACATTCTTGCCCTCGTTTACCGTTATAGTCAGCATGACGGCTGGAACAATGTTTGCCATCTGGCTGGGTGAGCTGATATCGGAATTTGGAGTTCGCAACCAGGGTCTATCGATTATCATTTTTGCCGGTATTGTTTCGCAAATCCCCGCCAACCTGCTGGCTTTGTTATCAGACCAGCAGACGCGCTGGTTTATCCTGATCTTCATGTTGGTACTCATTGCATTGATTGTGTTCGCGATTGTGTTTGTGCAGCAGGGGAGGCGTAATGTGCCCGTGATGTATCCGGGACGACGGGTAGGCAACCGCATGTCGATGCCGGTCAAAGGGACCCTGCCATTGATGGTGAATATGGCGGGCATGATCCCGATAATCTTTGCCCAATCCCTGCTGACTTTCCCGGCAATTATCGCCAGCTTCTTTGTGAATTCTTCCATTGAGTGGGTGAGCAATGTGGCGGTTACAGTGCAGAATGCATTTGGCGGACAGGGATCTTTTTATTGGATCATGTATTTTGTGATGGTGGTTGCTTTCACGTTCTTCTACACGGATATCCTGTTTGCGCAGCAAAATTATGGGGAGAATCTCAAGCGGGTTGGTGCCCAGATTCCAGGGGTCAGCCGTGGTGCTCCCACGCAGCGCTACCTGACTCGAGTTCTGCGCAGGATCACACTGCCAGGTGCGGTGTTCCTGGGCATTGTTGCGATAATGCCCTTCCTTCTGGGCCTGATACTGCCTTTCGGCCAGAACTCTAACCTATTGCTGGTATCGTCTGCAGGTCTGCTGATTGTAGTGGGTGTGGTCCGTGATTTGTTCTTTAACATCGAGGCTGAGCTGAAACTGCACGGGTACGATGATGCTTTGCTGATCCGCTAGAGGGATTGATTGTTCTGATGCCTACCTATGTCGTGCTGTTAGGTCCACCGGGTGCCGGAAAAGGTACCCAGGCAAAGATCGTCTCCCGGGAGCTGGACCTTCCGCATATATCATCTGGAGATATCTTCCGGGAAAACTTGAAGCTCAATACCGATCTCGGCGTGATGGCGAAAGTATATATCGATCGCGGCGAACTGGTGCCGGATGATGTCACGATCACGATGATCAGGGAGCGGCTCAGCCGGGCAGACTGCAGCTCAGGCGCATTGCTGGATGGTTTCCCCCGCACACCCGCCCAGGCACAGGCACTGGATGGGATGCTGGTAGAACATAACGCGCGTATCGATACAGTGCCGTATATCAATGTGCCGGAGGAAGTATTAATTGAACGGCTCACCGGTCGCTGGACGTGCAGAGCTCAAGGGCATGTCTTCCATGAGAAGCATAATCCGCCCAAAGTTTCTGGAAAATGCGATCTTGATGGCTCAGACCTTTACCAGCGTGATGATGACAAAGTAGAAACGGTAAGACATCGCATTGCGGTGTATCTGGAGCAGACGCTGCCGCTGATCGAGTATTACCGAAAAAAAACAGTGCTGATTGAAGTGGATGGAAGCCAGTCGATTGAAAAAGTGGCCTCCGACCTGATGGCAGAGATTGCTCGAACGGTATCGTGATGAACGCTCAACGTGGTATTTTCATCAAGAGCGAAAAAGAGCTCGCAATTATGCGCGAAGCCGGGCGGATTAATGCACTGGCGCTAGCAGCAACCAAAGAGATTATTCGCCATGGAGTTACCACAGCTGATCTGGATGCCGCTGCAGCCGAAGTGATCCAAAAGAATGGCGCCAAGGCCGCTTTCCTGGGAGTGATGGGCGCATACCCATATCCCGCAACGATAACCGCCAGTATCAACGATGAGCTGGTGCATGGTATACCTGGGAAACGCAGGCTGAATGAAGGTGACATCATATCGATAGACTGCGGGACGATCTTCGAAGGGTTTGTTGGAGATGCAGCTTACACTACTGGTGTTGGTGAGATTTCTGTCGAGGCGCGGAATTTGATCGAGGTTACAGAAAGGTCGTTGCAGGTCGGCATCGATAAATTGCGACCCGGCAACCGTGTTGGCGATGTTGGTGCGGTAATCGAAGAATATGTGGAGTCGCTTGGCTACCATCTCACCCGGGAGTACACTGGTCATGGCGTTGGACGTTCAATGTGGGAAGGCCCGCAAGTCCCCAATTATGGGATTGCCGGGCGCGGCAGCTTGCTTCGCAAAGGCATGACCATCGCCCTTGAGCCGATGGTCTTGATCGGTACGCAGCGCACGCAAATCCTGCCAGACCAATGGACGGTAGCATCACAGGACGGATCTTTGACAGCCCACTTTGAGCACACCATTGCCGTCACCGAAAATGGTCCTCAAATATTGACCTTACCTCCGGATGATACTGGACGGAAAAATGGATAAGAAGTATAATGGAAACTTCGGCTGGTTATAGTTCGGTCGTTCAGCCGTCAGATAGTTGAAGGAGTTCGGAAAATGAAAGTCTCTTCATCAGTTAAGAAACGCTGTTCGAAATGTAAAATCGTGCGGCGTAAAGGCATAGTGTATGTCATCTGTGAAAATCCGAAACACAAACAACGACAGGGATAAAAAGCTATGGCACGTATAGAAGGCGTTGACCTACCAAGAAATAAGCGTGTAGAAATTGGCCTGACCTATATTTATGGCATCGGGCCGAACCGGGCCAGGAAAATCCTGAGCGGGACAAGCGTCAGTCCGGATACCAGGGTGAAAGATCTCACCGACTCTGAGGTTGCTCAGATGCGCGAGTTTATTGTGCAGAACTATAAGGTCGAGGGTGATCTTCGCCGTGAAGTCCAGCTAAATATCAAGCGGCTGATCGAGATTGGCAGCTACCGCGGACTGAGACACCGCCGGAACTTGCCTGTTCGCGGTCAGAACACGCGCACCAATGCCCGCACGCGCAAGGGTCCGAAGAAAACTGTGGCTGGTCGTGGTCGCCGGCGCGGAGCAAAGAAGAAATAATCCTGGACCAGGTATTCGAGCTGGCCGGATGGGACCTTCCTCCCTGCGGCTGCCGACCAGTTTGGAGTCTGCCAGGCGTATCAATAACAAGGCAGTACAGAGGCTGATATTAGAGCGTTAGTTTCAGTAGTTTAGAGAGGTTATATGGCTCAAAGTGTGCGTTCAACACGCCGAAAAGGTGTCAAGAAAGTAAAGCGAACTCTGTCCAGCGGGCAGGTTCACATAATGTCTACTTTCAATAATACAATCGTTACCATCAGCGACATGTCAGGTAATACAGTTGCCTGGGGCAGCGCGGGATCAGCAGGATTTAAAGGATCCCGCAAGAGCACGCCCTTTGCTGCTCGCCTGGCATCAGAGCAGGCTATCAAAGCCGCCATGGCAATGGGTCTGCAAGAAGTGGAAGTTTTTGTCAAAGGACCTGGACCTGGACGTGAATCAGCAATTCGGGCTATCCAGGCACAAGGTCTGAGAATAACCTCCATATCAGATGTAACGCCGGTACCGCATAATGGATGTCGGCCTCCAAAGAAACGCCGCGTGTAATAGAGAAAATAAGGAAGGAAAAGGACTGAATATATGGCTAAGTATCGTGGGCCAGTTTGTAGATTGTGCCGGCGAGAAGGCGAGAAACTGTTCCTGAAAGGCGAACGTTGTTTCACACCCAAATGTGCCTTCGAGCGCCGAGGGTATGCCCCAGGACAGCATGGTAAGAGCTCGCAATTTCGCCGCCGCAGAGATTCGGATTACAACCGCCAGCTGCGCGCCAAGCAGAAGGCTCGCCGCATCTATGGCATTCTCGAACGACAGTTCCGCCGCTACTACGAGGTTTCATTACAGCGGCGTGGATTGACCGGGTTGAACTTGCTGCAAATACTCGAATCTCGTCTGGATAATATCGTATACCGGCTGGGCTATGCAAGCAGCCGGGGTCAGGCGCGTCTGCTGGTAACGCACGGGCACTTTACAGTGAACGGACGCCGCACAGATGTGCCCTCGATGTTGGTTTCTGCGGATGACGTTGTAGCAGTGCGCGAAGAATCACTTCGCAGGACATATTTCAAAGAGCTGGGTGACCTCGCTGAAGAACGCAATATCCCTGTATGGCTTGACCGGGACATAAAAATTCTCTCAGGTAAAGTCCTCCGTCTCCCGGAGCGCAGCGAGATCGATGGCAATCTTCAAGAACAGCTCATCGTCGAATATTACTCACGCTAGTTTGGTAGGGGTGGGAAGTATCAGGTTGAATGGCTGGAACACAGGTTTTACGTGCCAGTATTCTCCTATGTAACCCAACTCCGACACCCATTATGGGATGAGGTGAACCGTGATAGGTTTAGGAAATTTAGTAACGCCGAAAATTGAGCGCAAAGCTGAAGCGCGCAATTATGGCAAGTTCATCATCAGCCCGCTGGAGCGTGGCTATGGTACGACTTTAGGGAATGCTCTACGCCGGGTGCTGCTGTCCTCTCTCGAGGGAGCAGCGGTTACTTCGATTCGAATAGCCGATGTTCAGCATGAGTTCAGTGATATACCGGGGGTGCGGGAAGACGTAATCCGGGTCATGCTGCAGATCAAACAGCTGCGGATGAAAATGGAGGATGTGGACACTGCACGCCTTCACTTAGAAGTACGCGGCTCTGGCTCGGTGACAGCGGCTGATATTATAGCGCCGCCTGAGGTGGAGATCGTCAATCCGGACCTGTACTTGTTTACAGTTGATGATAACGATGCCAGCCTAGAAATTGAGATGACCGTTGAGCAAGGGCACGGCTACTCACCGGCGGATGATCGCACTGGCCGGCTTCCAATCGGGGATATGCCCGTGGATGCGATCTACAGCCCAGTCCGAAGGGTTAATTGGGAAGTCGGTTACGCCCGGGTCGGGCAAAGCACGAACTATGACCGGTTGATTATCGAGATCTGGACGGACGGAACGATTGGTCCCGAGGATGCGCTGAGCGCCGCGTCGCGCATCTTGATCGATCATCTTCGCCATCTGGCGGGCATAAGCGAGGAAACGCTGGCAACGATGGCAGAAGAGATCGAAGATGGAAGCCGCCTGACCAGTGAGATGATCGAAACCCCGATTGAAAATCTGGATCTGTCAGTCAGAGTCTTCAACTCGCTCAAGCGGACCGGTATCACAACAGTAGGAGAGGTACTGGAACTGTTGGAAAAGGGCGAAGAAGCTGTCATGTCCATCCGTAACTTCGGTGAGAAGAGCCTTGATGAACTGCGCCAGAAGATGCGCGAAAAAGGCTATCTCAATGATGAAGAAGAGATCGAAGCGGAGTAGTTAAAGATGCGACACAGAATTGCAGGTAAAAAACTTGGTCGTAAAAAGGGCCCTCGAACAGCCCTGCGGCGGAACCTGATCAAACAATTATTCGAGCACGAAAGAATACACACAACCCGTGCAAAAGCTCAGGCGGTGCGAGGTCAGGCGGAGCGATTGATTACTCTGGCAAAAAACGGTAATAAAGCCGGAGAGGAGAGAAGTGTGCACACCCGCCGGTTAGCTGCAGCAAGACTGGGTGACCCGCAGGCGGTGAAGAAGCTGTTTGACGATATTGCCCCGCGCTTCGAAGCTCGCCAGGGTGGATACACTCGGATTGTTAAGCTGGGACCCCGGCAGGGTGATTCCGCAGAGATGGTTATTTTGGAACTTGTAGAAGACTGATTACGCCTGCCGGTACTGCGCTTCCCGCAGGGCTGGCAGCCAATATGGCACGTTACCAGGTAATACTCACATACGACGGAAGCCGATACCAGGGTTTTCAAAGGCAAGCCAATCCTGAGACAATTCAAGGAATGGTTGAAACTGCCTTGGGAGGTCTGGGCTGGGAAGGGCAGTCGATCTTATATGCTGGACGTACCGATACCGGCGTTCATGCCTACGGTCAGGTGATCGCATTTGACCTGGATTGGAAGCATTCTGATGGAGAACTGCAGGCAGCGATGAACAGCTTGCTGCCGAACTCTATCGCAGTCCGGTTTGTCCAACAGGCAGCTGACAGCTTTCATCCGCGTTACGATGCCAGCATGCGTAGCTACCGCTACCAGATCTTCTGCCAACCGGAAAGGTCCCCACTGCGAGAACGGTTTGCCTGGCGCGTCTGGCCAACTGTGGAGTTGGAGAAGATGTCAACGGCAGCCGGACAGCTTCTCGGCAGGCATGATTTCGCTGCATTTGGTTCCTCGCCACGGACGGGCGGTTCTACCCAGCGTACGGTTTTTCGGACATCCTGGAAAGCGGTTGAGAACCATTGGGAAACACCTGATCTGGTCTTTGAGGTCTCTGCTGATGCGTTCTTGTACCGTATGGTCCGCCGCCTGGTACATATCCAGGTTGCGATCGGTCAGGACAGGCTGGCTGCTGACGTCATCCGGCGAAATCTGGATAACCCTCCGACTGAGGTTCTTCAGGGGCTAGCCCCACCTCATGGCTTATATCTTGTGAGTGTGTCCTACGAGAGTAGAAACCAATCTGGCGCATAAACAATCAGATTCGGAGTTCAATCGTTGTGTGTAAGAACAGGTAAGCAATATTTGTGGAGATAGAGAGCGTGGAAAAGACATATTATCCAAAAGCGAGTGAGATCAGCCAGGAGTGGTACGTGGTGGATGCCAACGACCAGAACCTGGGACGATTGGCTACCAAAATAGCCGGTGTTCTGTTAGGCAAGCACAAACCCAATTTTACGCCGGGGGTCGACACTGGAACGCACGTCGTGGTGGTTAACGCCGAGCACATTACGGTCACTGGAAACAAGATGACTGAGAAGTTTTATTACCGTCACTCTCAATACCCCGGGGGCTTGAAAGCAATCACCCTGCGAGAACAGCTTCGGAAACATCCTGAGCGTGTGATAACCAGTGCTGTCTGGGGTATGCTGCCGCATAATAAGTACGGACGCAAGGTGATCAAGAAGCTAAAAGTATATGCCGGGCCAGATCACCCGCACCAGGCTCAAAACCCCCAACCGTTGGAGTAAAGGAGTACGAATGGCTGTACAGTATTATGAAGGTATAGGTCGCAGGAAAGCAGCGACTGCTCGCGTACGGATTATGTCCGGCACAGGTACGTTTATCGTAAACGATAAGCCTGTGAAGGATTATTTCGGTCGGGTTGGGGATTTTGATAAGATCGTCGCTCCGATTGAAGTGGCAGGTGAAAATATTTCCCTTCTCGACATAACTGTATTGGTCAAAGGCGGTGGAGTAACCGGTCAGACGGATGCGATCCAATTGGGTGTCGCGCGTGCACTGCTGCTGATGAATCCTGAGCTGCGCAGCACGATGCGCAAAGGTGGATATCTGACCCGCGACTCGCGTGAGAAGGAGCGCAAGAAACCGGGTTTGAAGCGTGCACGCAAGGCTCCGACATACACCAAGCGCTAAGTCACTTTTCCTGCTGATATACCACACGCTGACCGGGTGCAGGTCTCTACCCCGGAGAGCTGCGACTGGACTATTTGTAATGCGTATTGCTTGGGAGAATACGCATTACAATTTATTTTTTAAGTAAAAGGTAACTGGCGATAAGAACTCATCTCTTGCTCCAATGCGGTGATTCATTATGAATATTCCCGGGATAACACTGCTAGGTCTGGGTCCAGGCAGCCCTGAGCAGCTTACGCGACAGGCGTGGGATGTATTGCAGAACGCGCCTGAAGTGTATCTCCGTACTGATCAGCATCCTGTAGTTGCCCATTTCCCACCATCCATCCAGATATTTAGCTTCGATGACCTGTATGACTCCGCAGACACGTTTGGGGATATATACCACCAGATCGTAGAGAGGGTGTTAGAGCTGGGGAAGAGGCCGCAGGGTGTGGTTTATGGCGTTCCCGGGCATCCCTTTGTCGCTGAGGCGACCGGTCCGGAGATCGCCCGTCGTGCAAAAGAGAAGGGTCTTTCTTTTAAGGTTGTTGATGGGCTGAGCTTCCTGGAACCGGTAATAAGTGCGCTGGGATTGGACCCATTCCCCCACACTGCTCTGGTTGACGCGTTGGAGCTGAGTGTTCTGCATGTACCCCCATTTCCAACCAGCGCGCCAGCGATCGTTGCACAAATCTATTCCAAACAGGTTGCGAACGATGTAAAGCTGACTCTGATGGGTGTTTATCCAGACGAGCATCCTGTCCGATTAGTGCACGCAGCCGGCACAGCTCAAGAGAGAGTTGAAGAGGTGAAGCTTCATGAAATCGATCGTAGCGATCATATCGGCAATCTAACCGCATTGTTTGTGCCTGGGTTAGGACCTGGCACATCTTTCGAAGCATTTCAGGAGATCATCGCTCGCCTTCGTGCCCCTGATGGATGTCCGTGGGACCGCGAGCAGACTCACCAATCACTGCGTTCGCATTTGCTAGAAGAGACCTACGAGGCGATCACAGCCCTGGATGCCAATGACCCGAATGCCATGCGTGAAGAGTTCGGCGATCTGTTGCTGCAGATTGTGCTGCACGTCCAGATTGCCAGCGAATATGGCGAGTTCAGCATGCCGGAAGTACTGGACGGCATCCATGAGAAAATTGTGCGCCGGCACCCGCATGTCTTTGGTGATTTAGAACTGAGTGATGTTGATGGCGTTCTGCACAATTGGGAAAAACTAAAAGCCGCCGAACGAGCGGAGAATGGAAAGGCAGATGCCGGACTGTTGGATGGTGTGGCCTTAGTTTTACCGGCATTGAACCAAGCGTACGAATACCAGGATCGAGCTGCCAGGGTGGGCTTCGATTGGTCTAAGATCGGCGGCGTGTACGATAAGATTCTGGAAGAAATGACCGAAATACAGATGGCAGCGAATGAGCAGGATCGCGCTGTGGAACTGGGCGACCTGTTGTTCTCGGCGGTTAACCTCGCCCGCTGGCTGAAAGTAGAACCGGAAAGTGCCCTGCGAGGGGCGAACCAGAGATTTCGCCGGCGATTCGAGCGCATAGAGGTCGCTGCTCGAGAACAAAAGAGGGGGCTTTCGGACCTGTCACTTGAAGAAATGGAAGCCCTGTGGCAGGCTGCCAAGCACGAGTGATCAAGCGGGATATCGGGCTGTTCTATATCGCCAGACCAAATCTATCCCTGGAGTCATTGTTTCAAGTGATAAGGGACATCGATAATTACACGTTGGAATCCCAGGTTTCGGCGCCGGTATAACAATGCATTTTTGATTGACCGGGAAGTCTGATTGTGTAGTAGATTCTGCCACCATTTTGCGGGGATAAATTCTGGTAATACAACTGCAGCTAGCTGACCATCATTATGTTGGCGGTCGGTCTCGTCTAGAAAATCGAGCAGAGGTCCAATAATCGAGCGATAAGGAGATTGTACGGTCACCAGAGGAATATCTGGAAACCAGCGCAGCCACAACTCTTGGATTCGCCCGGAACTGCCGGGTTCCAATTCGATATAAACACCGGTAATATTATTCGACATCGATCTTGCGTAGTCAATAGCATCCACAATCCCGCGATGGACCCCAGATATTGGGATGACAATCCGGACGATTGGGGTAGGTTTAAGCGAAGGGGGTAATCCGCGAAAGCTCAATTGTTTCCCTACGGCCTGGTAGTGTTTTTTGATCTGAATAAAAACGAAAACGATAATCAAGATCAGCAGAATTGTGATCCAGGCACCCTCTACGAATTTGCTGTAACCGATAACTAATAAAGTGATTAAAGTTGTAATAGCCCCAAAGCCATTTAATGTTGCCTTATAAACCCACCCTTTTGACCTTTCTTTTCTCCAGTGGATGACCATTCCAGTCTGAGAAAGGGTGAAAGCTAGAAATACTCCTATCGCGAATAGCGGGATTAACGCGTGGCTATTTCCTCCAAATAATACGATCAAGATGCCCGTCACAACGGCTAAGGCTACTATCCCGTTTGAGAAGACCAGTCGATCGCCCAGGCTGGTGAGCTGGCTTGGCAAGAATCGGTCTTGGGCAAGTATGGCTGCCAGTCTTGGAAAACCGGCAAAGCTGGTGTTGGCAGCGACAGCCAGAATCATGAGTGTAGCTATTTGAACCAGATAATAACCAAGGTTGTTGCCCAGAAGTTTATGCGCCAATGCTGACAGAATTGTCTCGTTATCTCCGGCGGTCACTGCCAGAAATCGCGTCAATCCGATGCTTACTATGAATAAGATCCCCATCAATATAGCCATAACGATCAAGGTGCGACCT
>JAQBDA010000289.1:0-15312 GCA_032124675.1 Chloroflexota bacterium | reverse complement strand
TTGGGCGGGCGAGGCCCGCCCAAACACCCCCTCCCTCCTTACCAACTGCGTAAATCCCATCAAGTTGAAAGGCGCCCGCTCAGGGGGCGGCAGTAGCCGGTGGGGTCGGACTCGTGCGCGGCGTGATTGTGGGTGTGAAAGTAACCGTCGGGGTGGGGGTCTGCACCCCTTCCGCAGTGTATATCCGCTGCACCACCTGACCGTATAAGCCCATCGGTCCCTGATCGAGCTGGTTGAAGAATATCTGCAAAGCAGCACCGTTGCTGGTCAGCAGCTCAACCGTTTCATCCCCTTCGTACTGGTAAGCGCTCCCCGGCAGAACACGCCCATCGAACACAACTTCTCCGTCGACGGTAACCCGCATCCAGGCCCTCTGGCGCACGGTAGTATACACCTGCACGCCCTGCTGGGCGCCGGGCAGCACAGCAAAGACCGGTGTAGATTCAACCTGCTCGGTAGCGGCAGGTTGAGGGGGAACCGTGGGCGTAGGCGGCAGCGCGGTCGGAGAGGCCGTCGCAGTGGGGGCTGAAAGCAGGACTTCGGCGATGGAGGGTGCGGTTGCCGAAGGTGTGCTGTCCGCCCGCAAGGCAAAGATGCGCGCTGCTCCCCAGACCACGAAACCGCCCAGAAAGGAGATGATGACCGCTGCCAGCAGCGTTTCCGCCGAGAACACGCGTCTTAGAGTACCCGGCGGTCTGGGTGTAGTATCGGCGTGGCGAGAGGGTGTGGGCCGCGTGGCCTGTCTGGCTGCAAGCTGAGCCTGCAGACCCTGGGCAAAGCGCAGCAGCAGGGGTTCCGGGTCCAAGCCTAAGAAGCTGGCATAATTATTCAACATCCCCCTGCCCTGCACAGGGGAAGGCAAACCCGAGAGGTTGCCGGCTTCTAAGGCCTGCAGGTAGCGCTGGCGCAAGTGTGTATGCTTCTCCACATCCTCCAACGAGAGGCCGAGCAGCTCCCGCTGGCGCATCAGGGTCCCTCCGACATCCGCAAAGATCGTCTCGACCGACTCATCCTGGGCAGGCTGACTCTGGGATTCTTGCGCCAGCGGCGTGTCTGGAAGCGGCTCGACCACGAAATCTTGCCTGTCTGCCTCATACAGCAGTTCTTCGACATCCATCCCCAGGTAAGCAGCATAAGCGCGCGTAAAGCCGCGCGCCTGCACCATGGAAGGCAGGGATTCGAATTCCCCGGCTTCCAGGGCCTGCAGGTAATGTACGCGAATATGGGTCGCCATGGCGGCCTGCTCCAGGGATAGCTTTTGCGTCTGGCGTGCCTGGCGGAGCTGCGGTCCGATGTTCTCGTTCATTCTATTTGAAAAGTCCCTGCTGGTAGGCTGACACAAAGGGCGGGGTTCCATCAAACGCATGGAAAGCCCCGCCCCTGGCGGCACCGAACTTGGAGCAGGGCATTCCCGCCCCGATCAATCCGTATTTTACTCTATAGCATCAGCTTCAGCTTCGGCCTCGATTTCAGCTACGATCTCCGCCGTTGGTTCAGCCGTTGGTTCAGCCTCTGGTCCTGCCTCGAGCTCCAGATCTTCGCCTGCCTCCTCCTCACTGGCTGCTTTAAGCTCCAGCTCCGCAGCGGCCTCTTCCATTGCCTCGAGCTCGGCTATTTCAGCCCGCATCTGTTCAGGCGTCTCCCCCTCACGATATACCAGCACTGTGACCTCGGGTACCAGGTCGATGGTCAAGCGGACAGATACCTTGTGCTCTCCAAGGTTGCGCAGCGGCTGTGAATCCATCTGGCGGCGGTCTATTTCCAGACCCACCTGCTCTTGAATGGCATCCGCGATCATCTGCGTGGTGATTGACCCGTACAGTTTGCCGGTATCACCTGCCTTGGCAGGGAAAGCCAGCACGACTTCGGCCAGCTGCTCTGCGACACCGCTCAACTCCTGGTTGAGGGCGGCGCGGCTTGCCTCTGCCTGGGTGCGAATTTGCTCTATCTTCTTCAAAGCACCGGGGGTTGCCAGGACAGCCAGCCCCTGTGGGAGAAGATAATTGCGCCCATAACCATCGGCGACCTTCTTCACATCACCAGCCCGACCCAGCTTGTAAATATCCTGCAGTAAAAGTACTTTCATTGCCTCAAGCCCTTTCGAAATTAAGATTTTCAGCGGCCGGTTAAGGTGCACCATGCAGCCAGGGTGCCCACATGATGGCGTTCACTTCCAGCCATTGTCTGCACACAGCAGACCCGGGCGAAGGGTACAACGCTCCGGGCAGGGGGATTTTACCAGATGGGCAGGCGCTAGTCAACGGCTTGACTAATGTCAAGCTTGATGCTGTATAATCCACACATGCCATCGCGGGAGCGTTCAGTCCGTGTAGAAGCGGTCGTGCTGCGTCATTCCGATTGGGGTGAGGCAGACCGGCTGGTGGGATTATTCACCCGCCAGCTGGGGAAGATACGCGCTATCGCCAAAGGGGTGCGCAAGATGCACTCACGCAAGGCAGGTCATCTGGAGCCGTTCACCCACACCAGCCTGCTCCTGGCGCGCGGCCGGGATATGTTCATCATCACCCAGGCTGAGACCATTCAGGCGCACACACGCCTGCGCGAAGACCTGCTGCTGGTGGGTTATGCGTCCTACGTCATCGAGTTGTTGGATCGCTTCACGTATGAAGAGGGCGAGAACCGCGCCATGTACAGGCTGCTGGTGGATACTCTTGGGCGCTTGTCCACCGAAGCCGATACCCTCCTGGCTGTCCGCTATTACGAAATCCGCCTGCTGGACCTGCTGGGGTTCCGCCCGCAGCTCTTCACCTGTGCGCATTGTGGAAAAGAGATCATCCCCGAGGACCAGTATTTCTCCGCCCAGGAAGGGGGCGTATTATGTCCTGACTGCGGGCGCGGGACACAGGGAGCGCACCCAATCTCAATGCTGGCTCTGAAATACCTGCGCCACATGCAGCGCAGCTCATATGCCGAGGCCGCCCGCGCCCAGATCACCCCGCAAACCAATCGGGAGATGGAGGTCCTGGTCCAGCACTACCTGACTTACCTGTTGGAGCGCGGCCTGAACACACCCCTTTTTATCCAGCGTATTAAAAGAGATAATGTTGTCAGCCCGGAGGATCAGAGCGGGTAAATAGGTTCGAAGCAGCTACGAGCGCTGGCTTCCCCTTGCCGCCCAATGCCACAGGACATACAGGGCAAACAGGCAGCCTATCCCCACCCACAGCCATACAGACCCCAGGAACCGAAAACCACCGGGTAGCGGGCTTGCCTGGAATGCGTAAACGTTGACCGCAGTCGGGTCGAATGTGAAGCGATAGTCCTCCACCTCCCCGCCGCTCTCCAGCCCGGTCACGGAGATCGCGGCCTGGTCCGTACAGTCGCCGTCCCCGTCCTGGTCGGGCACCAGCCGGAAGCGGGCGAAGAATTCCGGACCGGGACTGCCGCTGGCAGCCCCGACGGGCAGCGCAAAACTGAGCGGTGTGGTGCCGGTGCTGAGTGCCTGGCGCTCGAAGATCTGCTCTCCGGGGTCGGTAAAGTCATTGTTCGCACCGAAGCTGGTCCCGTCCCAATAATCAAGCCACGCGCTCAGGCAGGCATTGCCCCCCGAGACCTGCACAAGCAGGTTCCCGCTGCCATCGCTCCAGTTGCCGTTAGCAACCACCCCATCATCGACGTCGCCCTGCGCAGTGGCAGATTCCTGCCCATCCGGGTCTGCATCTACCGCTGAACCCAGTCTCAGGCTGGACATGCAGTGCCTGGCACCATCATCGCCGTTCAGCGTCTGGATATAAGCAGCAGGCAGGTCGCCGAAGTCGATACCGCTGAGGAAGCTGCCCCAGCGGGTTCCCCAACGTCCGTCCTGACCGGGATACTGGAGAAGGACAGTGCCGCGTGTCAGAGCATATTCATTATAGACCCAGAAAGTGGCCTCACCCGTGGGGTCCAGGGCAATGCCGCTGTAATCACCCCAGCGGTTACTCGTGCCGTTGAATGCGCGGAAGTAATAATCCTGCCCTACCACCAGCGCTGCACTGGGTTGCAGGGTCCCAGGCGGGTCGCTGGCATAGCGGGCGCTGTAATACGCCCCCGGATAGATTGTAGGTGCCGAGGCAGCAAAGCCCAGCCCCATATTGCCGCATTGGTCCACTGCAATGCTGGGGAAGAATGTGAAAGTCCCTCTGGCGATATCCTCCCCGCCCGCGTTCCCCTGGTCCGCCAGGGTGGGCGCCGCCAGGATGGTGGTATCGACCTGTGCCCAGTGAGCGGTCACCTCACCCGGGTCTCCACTGCCAACGGCGGATATCTGGAAGGTAGCCCACAGGCTGTCATCCCGCCACACCGCGTGCAGAGCGCGCCGGTCGTTGGTTTCAACTGTGATTGAGGTGCCGCTCTGCGGCGCATCCCCCAGTGCGGTTGAAGAGTCTTCGATATCACCCATGGATACATACGCATGCGAGAAAGTCGGCGTCCCCAGAGGGTTATCGACGCGGATGATGCTGAGGAACTCCTGATTACCGCCAGAGAAGCCGGTGCGCACCAACCAGGTGCCCACTCCGGCCGGGGCACTCCCAAATATATGCGCCGGCTGCATGGTGGTGGCTGCTAACCCGCCGCCCACCGCGCCGGAGGGGTCGTAGACAGCCACCGAGGCCGCCCCGCCGCTGTAGAAAGGCTGCTTGTCAACAATCCACAGCAGTGAACCGGCAAATTCGCGGGTTACAAATGTGAACATATTATTTGTGATATACACTGCTTCTTCATCGACAGCAAAACCGGGGTAATCTGCCCAGGAATCGTTCCCGTTGATGTTGATCTTAGAATTGATGGCGTGATAATACCAACTGCCGTTCGGGTTGCTGTCATCAGAAACAGCCAGCAGGATCCGCGAGGTATTACTCGGAGGATCTTGTCTTTCGAGCGCCACGACCAGGAAGCGCCCGGCGTACTGGTCGTAGATCGCTTTGGGGACAAAGAGCCGGTTGACCGGCGCCAGCGGCGCAAAAAAGCTGCCCACATGGGTGGAACCATTGCTACCCAGCCGCTGGCTGTTCTGCAGCGCGCCACCTTTGGTGAACCACTGGATAGAGGAGTTGACCACCGAGAGCACATGCGATGGGCCGGCCGCGCCGATCGGGTCGGGCGGGATCTGGTAAACACCGGTCAGGGCAGCATCGGTATTGAAATTGATCGCCTCGATGCGGGTTTCCAAGCCGGGTGCCTCTGGCTGCTGTGGACTGCCAACCGGGTCCACCACCGCAGCCCCTGCTGCCGTATCCAATGGGAGCGTGGCTTCGAGATAGTAATCCTGCCCCTGGCTGTTATCCACCTTGTCCATCTTATCCGTACCGACATACGTGTCGTCGCCCGGACCGCCATCCAGCACTTCAACGAACGGGCTGGCATAAAGGATGTCATTCCCGGCCGCGGCTTCCACCCTCACGCTGCTCAGCGCGGGGAAATCTGCAGTGCTCAGCCTGCGCAGATCAAGCACGTCCGCCTCATTACTACCGGTCACTACCACCCCTACGATAGAGCTGCAGGCAGCCTGGCCGTTATCCGGCGGAAGGTCATTGACCGTGATAGACCCATTCAAACAGACGATCTCCACCGCCTCAGCATTGCTCAGCACAGCCGTAAGCACACCATCGACCACCTGCACGGATAGACCTGCGCGCGCCGGGAGTATGGGCCACAGCAAGCTGAGCGCAGCAGCAACCAGCAATAATAATGCTGACTTTCTGCCAAACCTGCTGGCTGTTGTTAATGCCGATAGATGACCTTTCATCACCATAGCCCACACTCCACGAGATATGCCTCTTTCAAGACCCAGGTATAAAGGTAGAATTAACGCAGCGTAGAAAGAAGAACGGCATCATCACACCAGCTGCGTAAGTCCTATATGGATTATATTTTAGAACTGACCCTTTTTGCCTAACCGTATTGTTAGCCGCTGGTGGAAACCTCTTCGTCCCTCCATCCATATCTCTGATGAGGCTCAGTCACCTGGCATTTTCAATCTGAAATGATATACTTGGCATATTTGGAGGCTTTGTGTCAAATATCAATCTACAAACCCTTGACTCTATATTAGCAGACTATGCCCAGAGCGGTCGCAGCGCCCTGCTGCCTGCACTGTACGCCGCTCAATCCTATTATGGCTATCTGCCTGAGCCGGTAGCCGCCCGAGTGGGCCAGGTACTGGGTATTCCACTGGCTGATGTGTATGGTGTGATCGATTTTTACAGCATGTTCTACCGCGAGCCGGTGGGGGAGACACTCATTCAGCTTTGCGGCGACCCAGCCTGTGCCCTGGCAGGCTCCGACAAGATCATGCAAGACTTATGCCAGCACTTGGGAATTTCCACCAGCCCTGGCATCAGCCCAGACGGCAAGGTAGGTCTGGAAAGCGTGTCCTGCCTGGGATTGTGCGAGCATGCTCCGGCAGCACTGGTCGGCGAGACCCCACTAGGTCAGCTCGACCGCACCCAAGTCGAAGCGATTGTGCAGAGCACCGGAACATCACCCTACGCCAGGATTGGTGGCGATACGCGCCTCCTGACTGCAAACTGTGACAAAGGACGTCCCACATCGCTTGAAGAGTACCTGGAAGGCGGCGGCTACGCTGGACTGAAAAAAGCCCTGGGCCAGCCCCCCGAATCGGTGATCGCGGAGGTGAAAACCTCTGGCTTGGTCGGCCGCGGCGGGGCAGCTTTTCCCACCGGTGTGAAGTGGGAAGGCGCAGCCAGTGCAGATGCGCAGCCCAAGTATGTGGTCTGCAACGCAGACGAATCCGAGCCGGGCACATTCAAAGACCGCGTGCTCCTGGAAGGTGACCCGCACCTATTGCTGGAGGGCTTGATCATTGCCGCTTACGCGGTCGGCGCTCACCAGGGCTATATCTACGTGCGCGGTGAATATACCTATGCCTACAAGGTGTTGGGTTGGGCGGTCGAGGAAGCCCGGCAGGCAGGGTTGTTGGGAAAAGATATCCTCGGCAGCGGTTTCGAGCTGGATATTGAGCTGCGCCGGGGTGCCGGCGCTTATATCTGCGGAGAGGAGACGGCGCTGTTCGAGTCCATCGAAGGCAAGCGCGGTTTCCCACGTGTCAAGCCGCCCTTCCCCACAACCCACGGTCTATTCTCCAAACCCACCGTGGTCAACAACGTCGAGACGTTATGCAATATCCCCCTCATCATCGAACAGGGTGCCAAAGCATACCGCCAGCTCGGCACGGAGAGATCGCCGGGAACGAAGCTGTTCTGTGTCTCAGGCGATATCGCCCGTCCTGGCGTATACGAGCTGCCCTTCGGCGCCAGCCTGCGCCATCTGCTGCTCGGTCTGGCGGGAGGCGTGCGCGGCGGGCGGAAGATGCAGGCGATCCTGTTCGGCGGTGCAGCCGGGACGTTTGCCTCCCCGGATGAGCTGGACGTCCGGCTGACCTTCGAGGACCTGCGCCAGGCGGGACTGCTGTTAGGCTCCGGCGTGGTAATGGTGTTCGACGAGCGGCGCGATCTGCGCGATACACTCAAGCGGCTGGCGCGCTTCTTTGCTCACGAGTCGTGCGGCAAGTGCTACCCCTGCCAGCTGGGCACCCAGCGCCAATACGAGATCCTTGAGCGCCTCGCTGAGGGTAAGGCTCTCAGCGGGGATACCGTCCGGCTGACTGATGTCGGCTGGACGATGACCGATTCGTCACTGTGCGGACTGGGTCAGACGGCAGCCACCGCTGTACTTAGCGCCATTAAGCTGTGGCCTGAACTCTTCAGCGAACCCCAACCGTGAGCAAGGCGGCTCAGCAAAGCCATCCCCGAAACCAACCGATTATTCCAGATAGAACGCAGAAACCTTATGGATGAAATTACGATTACCATCGACGGACAGACCCGCAGCGTCCCGCGCGGCATCACCATCCTGCAGGCTGCCAGAGATGCTGGGGTGGAAATCCCGACCATCTGCTACCACGAGGCGACCACTGCTAACGCTCTGTGCCGCACCTGCGTGGTGGAAGTTGACGGGGCGCGCGTGCTGGCGGCATCCTGTGTAGCACAGGTAAGCGACGGCATGAAAGTACTGACCCGCTCTGAACGCGTCGAGCGCAGCCGGCGCACCATCCTGGAGATGCTCGAATCGGCAGTAGATCTGAGCGAATCGCCCGAGATCCTGGAGATGATCGCCGAGTACCAGGCCGCAGGGGAGCGCTTCCCGGATGCCGAGCACCGCCAGCTTCCGGTTATCGACGATAACCCGATGTACGTGCGCGATTATGCTAAGTGCGTGCTGTGCTGGCGCTGCGTGCAGGTCTGCGCGCAGGACGCCCAGTACACCTTCGCCATCAATTTCGAGGGACGCGGCTACGAGACCCAGATTGCCACCTTCTTCGACCAGCCCATGCCCGAGACCACCTGCGTATTCTGCGGGCAGTGCGTGGGAGTCTGCCCGAGCGGGGCGCTCAAGCCCAAGCGCGAATGGCTGCTCGAGCGGGGCCATACCCCTGACGAGGTGGCACAATTGGGAATTGGCAAACGCAAATCCAGGAAATCTTGACACCGGCAATTTTGGATAGATAGAACTCAGAGAACAACCACGATGTCCATTGCGCAGCGCATGCCCGAATTAGATCGATGGCAGGTTTATGCAAGGTACGGTATATCGGCGGTATTTGCCGCTTTGCTGCCGATCGCGCTGTGGTACACCGACTCCTACTGGCTGCGATTCAGCTACACCCGCAGCAACGCTCTCTTCGAATACTTCGGCTTTTCGGCAGCGGTAGTCATAGTAGTCAATTTAGCCATTGAGCTAAAGAACGCCAAGAAGTCTTTCAAGGACCGTCAGATTCCCATTCTGCTTTTCGGGCTTACCGCATTTGCGTTCCTCATCTGGTTCAGCGAATATTCTGCGATCAGCTACGACTTCACCGCCTACCAGACTTCTGCAAAAGCTCTGCTCGAAGGCCAGTCCCCTTACGGGCACGCCCCAGCGTATATTTACCCACCCCTGCTGGTTTATGGAGTCGCTTTCCTTTACAAAACCGTGCAGTGGATAGCGGTTAACATTTTCTCGACCCAGATGAGCACTAAAGAGTATTTTTATTTGGTGTTTTACCTATACCAGGTAATCCAATATGCTTTGACCCTGACGAGCTTCGGCCTTGTCTACGCTTTCGCCCGGCGCTTGAACCACAGCAAATACTCAGCTGCACTGCTCGTAACGCTGCTGTTCCTGGCAAACCTGCCCTTGATGCGCAATTTCCGCATGAATCAAGTCAATTTGATAGTGCTGATTGTGCTTCTGGTGGCTATCCTCCTGGTCGATCGCTATCCGCTCCTGTCAGGCGCGTTGGTTGCGCTGGGGACGTATATCAAGGTCTACCCACTGGTTGCATTGATCCCCTGGATGCTCTCCAGAAAGTGGCAGGCAGTAACCAGTACCATTATCAGCGGAATATTGATCTTCCTGGCCCAACTTTCCGTCGCGAATGGCTGGGCTCACTGGGTTGATTTTTTCGGATACCTGCAAAATACCGAGAGAGGAACGGCATTACGGAATAACAGCCTTCACAGCCTGGTATGGAATCTGTCCGGCTTTCTGCTCCCAAGGAACAGCTCTCAATTGCAAGCGACCATCACAGCCTTGGTGGCTGTTGGGCTTGCTGCGCTTGCCATAACATGGATCGGACTGCGGTATTTGCGCAGAATGAAAGCCCCCACCCTTACAACCCAGGAACGCTTTTTGGGCAATTTCATGGATACGATTTCCTTGATGTTCCTGATTTCTCCCACGGTATGGGACCATCATTATGTGGCAGCTATCCCGCTGGCAGTCTGGGCGGCAACCGTGGGTATTGACCACCTGGTCGGTGTTGTAGGTTTAGCTCTGGTCTTCATTTTCTGGGTGCCAACCTTTGATATCTTCTTCTTCAGTTATGTCCGCCTGGCCGGTGTCATCCTGCTTTTAATCGCTCTCCCACCGGAGAAAGCGAGTTTGCCGACCACCCCTATCGGACAACCCTTGCAGGTAACCAGTTGAAAGTAGGTAGCACAATTATGATTAATCCCGACCGTATCGTACCCACCACCTGCCCATACTGCGGTGTGGGCTGCAACCTGGAGCTGCACGTCAAAGACGAGTATATCTACAAAGTGACCTCGCCCTTCGACAGCGTGGTCAACCAGGGCAACCTGTGCGTCAAGGGTCGCTTCGGCTACGACTTCATCTACCATGGACGGCGGGTGACCACGCCGCTGATCCGCCGCACCCCCCAGAAAACCGGGGAGCGCACGCAAGCCTTCGATCGCTCCGAGTGGCGCGAAGCCAGCTGGGACGAGGCGCTTGATACAATCGCCGACCGGCTGGTGGAGATCTACCACCGCGACGGTCCCGAGGCGCTGGCGGTGTACTGCTGCGCCAAAGCCACCAATGAGGACAACTACCTGCTGCAGAAGATGTTCCGCTCCCTGTTCCGCACTAACAACGTCGACCACTGCACCCGCCTTTGCCACGCCGGATCGGTGGTGGCGCTGCAGCAGGCACTCGGCTCCTCGGCGATGAGCAACACCGCATCCGAGGTGATCCACAGCGATTGCTTTATCGTTACCGGTTCCAATACGGCAGAGAACCATCCGATCATCGCCCTGCAGATGAAAGCCGCGGTGGAAAAATACGGCGCCAAGATGATCGTGGTCGACCCGCGGCGCATGGAGCTGTGCGATTTCGCCGAGCTTTGGCTGCCGCTCAAACCGGGTACCAACGTGCCGGTCTTCAGCGCCATGGCACACGTCATTATCAAGGAAGGGCTGGTAAACAACGATTTCGTCAGCCAGCGCACCGAAGGTTATGCCGACTTCGTAGAATCGGTTGAGAAGTTCACCCCCGAATATGCCGAGATGGTATCGGGGGTCGACCGGGAGCTGATCGTCCAGGCTGCCCGCATGTACGCCAGCGCCGAACGCGGGGCGATCTACTGGGGTATGGGCATCTCGCAGCTCTCGCACGGCGTTGCCAGCGCCCTATCGCTGATCCACCTGGCCTTCCTGACCGGTCATGTCGGGCGCGAGGGCACCGGGCTGAACCCGCTGCGCGGACAAAACAACGTGCAGGGCACCTCCGACATGGGCGGCATGCCCTACCATTACCCGGGCTATATGCTGGTCGACGATCCGCAAAACGCCGCCCGCTGGGAAGCTGCCTGGGATATCGAGCCCGGCGGGCTGAACCAGAAGCGTGGCCTGACCACCACAGAGATCCTGTCGCATGCCCACCCGGGCGGGGTGCGCTCGCTGTACATCATGGGCGAGAACCCCATGATGTCCGAGCCAAACCTGAACCAGACCCGCCAGCATATGCAGCAGATCGAGTTCCTGGTCGCCCAGGACCTGTTCATCAACGAGTCGGGCGCTTTTGCGGATGTCTTCTTGCCGGCTACATCCTGGGCGGAGAAAGAGGGCACCTTCACCAACACCGACCGGCGCGTGCAGCGCGTGCGCCAGGCTGTCACCCCGCGCGGCCAGGCTCGCCCGGACTGGCAGATCATCTGCGACCTGGCCAGGCGAATCGAAGCCCGTCTGGATCGTCCAAATTCGGCCTACTGGGATTACAGCCACCCGGGAGAGATCATGGCCGAGATCGGGGGCGCTGTGCCAGAGTACGCCGGCGTCAAATACGAGCGCATCGAAAAGGTCGGCCTGCAGGTGCCGGCCTGGGATGAGCAGCACCCCGGCACACCTTTTCTGTTCGCCGGGACCTTCCCCAGCGGGAGGGGCAAATTCCACCCGCTGGAGTACGTGCCGGTGGTCGAGCAGCCGGATGACGAGTACCCGTTCATCCTGACCACCGGGCGGGTGCTGGAGCACTGGCACGGAGGCACTATGACGCGCCACTCCAAGCTGGACGAACTGTACCCCGAAGCGCGGGTGGAGGTCAGCCCGGCGGACGCCGCCCTGGCGGGCATCGTGGATGGGCAGACAGTGCGCGTCTCCTCCCGGAGGGGCAGCATCGTACTACGGGCGACCGTCACCGAGAAGACTTCCAGCGGGGCGGTCTTCATCCCTTTCCATTTCGCCGAGGCCGCCGCCAACCTACTGACCATCGACGCCCTCGACCCGCAGGCGCTGATCCCCGAGTTCAAAGCCTGCGCAGTGAAGATCGAGGCCGCCAGCGAGGATGAGCTGGCGCACCCGGAGGTTAGCCTGTCCCGCGGCCGTTATTGACAGTCCATCCCGTTACGTGACTGACATCCCCGAGACTCGCTACAGCTTCGGGCTGAGGCAGAGGAAGTTGACCGCAGCGACCCTGCGGGTCGACTGCTGACGGCTGACTTGCCCCCAGTATTCTGACTTAATATGACAAATATCACATATCTTGTGGTATTTTTTACACAATTGACAATCACTTTTGCCTTTGCTACAATAGTTATAAGACAACACACAATATGCCCTCGGGCACATATCGTCGTACAACGCCTACCCTGTAACCCAGGGCCCTGATAACCAGGGGTGCCACTGCCTACGAACATCGCCGCCACCGCCCTTACTGCATGGAGCAGGGAGGGCGGTTTGTGCATTTTATTGGAGCAATGATGGTGTATTCATCCAATTTGCCCAACCTTCAGCCCAAGCCTGCCGCAGCTATGATCGTTGGCGGCGGGATCGGGGGCATGCGCGCCGCGCTGGACCTGGCCGATTCCGGTCTGAAAGTCTACCTGGTCGAGCACACCCCGTGCCTGGGCGGGCGCGTGGCACAGCTTGGCTTTATGTTCCCCCAGCACGACTGCGTGCTGTGCCGGGGTACTCCAGATCACGGCTATGGCTGCACCCGCCCATCCATCTCTCCGGCTTATATCCAGCAGAACCAGCACCCCAATATCGAGATCCTGACCAACACCCACGTAGTTGATGTCGCCGGTCAGGCGGGAGACTTCACCGTCTCCCTACGCCAGGAACCGCGCTACGTGGACCCGGAACGCTGCATCAACTGCGGCTACTGCACTGAGGTCTGCCCGGTCGAGCTGCCGGACAGCTACCAGCAGGGCATGGCAATGCGCAAGGCAGCATACAAAGTGGCTGCCCGCGCCGCGCCGGATGTCTATGTGATCGACAAAGGGCCGTACTGTGAGGGCTGCGGCGAATGTGCCCGCATCTGCCCCAGCCAGGCCATCAACCTGGAGGCAAAGCCGCGCCTGGTTTCGATCGCGGTAGGCGCAATCATCCTGGCACTGGGGTTCCAGACCTACGACCCGCGCCAGCTAGGCGAACTGGGCTACCGTCGCTATCCTGACGTGATCAGCGCCATGGAATACGAGCGCCTTGCCAGCCGATCCGGGCCGACCGAGGGGCTCGTGCTGCGCCCCTCCAACCAGCAGCCGCCTCGCTCCATCGCCTGGCTGCAGTGCATCGGCTCACGCGACCAGCAAAACACCTACTGCTCGTCCATCTGCTGCATGTACGCCACTAAGGAAGCCATCCTGGCCCGGCAGCGCCTGGGCGGAGAAGTGGACTGCAACATATTCATCATGGACGAGCGGGCCTTCAACAAAGAATACAGCGCCTACTTCGAGCGGGCGCGCCAGAGCCATGGCATCCAATACCAGCGCTGCCGGGTATCCGCGATCAGCGAGGACCCGCAGACTCACAATTTGATCCTGAATTACCCCGGTCCGGACGGGCAGCCGCACCAGGAGCAATTCGACATGGTGGTGCTGGCGACCGGGCTGGAGCCGCCCGATTCTGCCCGCCACTTCACCCAGATGCTCGACCTGGAGCTGAACGAGTACGGCTTCTGCAAGACCGACAAGTTCACCCCGCTGCAGACCTCTCACTCCGGGGTGTTTGTGTGCGGGGCGTTCTCCTCCCCCAAAGAGATTTCCGAGACCATCCTGGACGCCAGCGGAGCCGCGGCCGAGGTGATGCGCCTGCTGAACGAGCGGCTGAACACTTACCCTTACAGCCGCGAGTGGCCTTTCCTCTCCTCCAACGACCTGCCGCCAGAGCGGGATGTGAGCGGTCAGCCGCCAAGGGTGGGTGTGTTCGCCTGCACCTGCGGCGGGACGATGGGCGAAGTGTTGGACATCCACGAGCTATCCCGGCAGGCGGCGAAATGGCCGGGCGTGATGCACTCTGAAGTCATCGATTTCGCCTGCTTCCCCGAGACGCTCGCCCAAATCAAGAACCGCATCAACGAACATGGGCTGAACCGGGTAGTCGTGGCAGCTTGCAGCAACCGCACCCACGAGTCGCTCTTCCAGCGCATGATACGCCAGGTGGGTTTGAACCCCTACCTGCTCGAGCTGGTCAACCTGCAGAGCCAGTGCAGCCGCCCGCACCGCTGGCAGCCGGAGCTGGCCAACCAGAAAGCCGCCGAGATGCTGCGCATGGCAGTCGGGCGGGTGCTGGTCGCCGAGCCGGTGCACAAGAAGCGCCACCTCTGCCGCCCCTCTGCCTTGATTGTCGGCGGCGGCGTGGCGGGGATGAGCGCCGCGCTGATCATCGCCGACAGCGGCTATGATGCCTACCTGATCGAACGCTCGGAAGTGCTGGGCGGCAACCTGCAGAATATGTATTATGTCGCCGAAGGCTACAACCCGCGCCGCCTGGGGCGCGACCTGATCAACCGCGTGCGCGCCCACCCGCGTATTCAGGCGCTGACCCGCACCGAACTGCTGCGCCACCAGGGGCATGTCGGCTTCTTCCAGTCCGAACTGCGCACCACACGACCCGACGGCACCAGTGAGACGTTCAACCTGGAGCACGGCGTCACCATCGTCGCCACCGGAGGTCGGGAAACCCACGAACACCGCTGGCTGTCGATACCGCAGGTCATCACCCAGCGCGAGCTGGAAGAGAAGATCATCCACAACCCGGGAGAGATCGCCGCCTTGCACGATGTGGTGATGATCCAGTGCATTCACCCAGAGGGTGAGCAGGAATACTGCTCACGGGTATGCTGCACCAACACCATGAAGAATGCTATCCGTCTCAAGCTTTTCAACCCCGGCTGCAAGGTCAGCGTGCTGTACAAAAATATCGTCACCTATGGCTTCCGGGAAGAATACTACACCGAGGCGCGCCGGCTGGGGGTGGTATTCATCCGCTACACTTCCGATGCCCCGCCGGATATCCTCACATCAGGAGAGCGGCTGAGAGTGCGTGTGCGGGACCTATCCCTAGACCGCTGGCTGGAACTGCCGGCTGACCTGATCCCGCTGAGCATGTCGATCGCACCGGCATTGGGCACTTCCGATCTGGCCCATATGCTGCGGGTGCCGCTGTCCAGCGAGGGGTTCTTTACCGAAGCGCAGATGAAGCTGCGCCCGATGGATTTCACCCGGGAGGGCATCTTCCTGGCCGGGATGGC
>JAQBDA010000288.1:0-11991 GCA_032124675.1 Chloroflexota bacterium | reverse complement strand
CCAGAGGTATGGACACCCCCTGAGAGACGGTAGAGCATCTGAGCCTCGAATAACTGGTTGACCAATTCTCCCACTAGAGCAGGGCTTATTACGCCGCCATTTGCGACCGGGGTAATGGGCGAATCCTCATCCAGAGCGGTGATGCCACCAGTACAGCCAGATGTACGGCGCCATTTCTCGGGCTTTTCCGCGCTGTGATCCAACCAGATATCAACGTTGTCACCGGCTGCACAGAGGCGAACCGATACGATTTCATCCTTCGACTTGACGATACCCTCATTGAACAGGAAGCCGACCGCAAGTGCTTCCAGCCCTACCGGGGTGCACATGAACGTCAACCAAACCTCTCCATTGACCGTCAAAGAGACCGGAGTCTCAACGATTATATCTGCACTGACGGGTGCCCACTCGTGAGCGGAGTATTGTAAATACATGACTGGTATTTTCGGCTTCATAATTTCTACACCTTCGATAACTCTATTCCAACACCGGTAATTGAACCATAATGCGTGCTGCTCAGAGACCATTGTCCTTATTTTAACAGATATCTCCGTGTGAACGCAGTACAGGTTGGAATGGAAATTGGGTTATCGCTAATCACTCCCCTGCGGCTGCGGACAGGCTGAATAAGCGCTGTGATGGATAAGCGTGTGGTAATATTCCAGCGTATTTCTGACCATCCAATTAACTGCAGGAGTGCGAGCATGGATAAATACCACGTGAAATCGGGAAGCAAGGTCGATCTCAGTAAATACGACCCACAGGATATGAGCGAGCTGCCAGAGGGCAAGGAACATGGAAAGACGGTACTGGATGACCTCAACAACGAGCTGGAGGCACTCCAGGAGCTGCTGTACGCCGAACGCCGCCATAAAGTTTTGATCGTGCTTCAAGGCATGGATACAAGCGGCAAGGATGGCACAATCCGGCATGTGTTCGATGGAGTCAACCCGCAAGGGGTGAGTGTTTCAAGTTTTAAGGTACCGACCGAACTAGAGTTAGCACATGACTATCTGTGGCGTGTCCACCAGAGGGTGCCCGGGAAAGGCGAGATCGTAATCTTCAATCGAAGTCATTATGAAGACGTCCTGGTTGTGCGAGTTCACAATCTTGTTCCAGAAGAGGTGTGGTCCAAACGCTATGCCCAGATTAATGAATTCGAGCGTCTTTTGGCAGAAGAGGGCACCACTATCTTGAAATTTTTCCTGCATATCAGCCTTGAGGAACAGAAAGAGCGTCTGCAGGCACGCCTTGATGACCCTCGCAAGCAGTGGAAGTTCCGCGTGGGTGATCTGGCAGAACGGAAACGCTGGCAGGACTACACCCATGCATATGAGGATGCGATCCACAAGACCAGTACTGAGTGGGCGCCCTGGTATATCATTCCATCTGACCGAAAGTGGTATCGCAACTACGTGGTCGGCTCGATTATTGTAAAAGTATTGAGAGAATTTGAAATGCAATATCCTGAGCCTGAAGAGAACCTGGAGGGTATCGTTATCGAGTGAGGGGAAGGAGGCGAGTGCTCTAGGGACCTCGAGCAGCAGCCAGATCTCAGGCGATCGCAACCAGGCTCTGTTCCAGGTAGACTGTGACATGCTCGGGATCCTGGGGTTTCGAGATGAAATAACCCTGCCCGTATTCGCATCCCAGCTCATTGAGGTGATCGAAAAGGGTCTGGGTCTCGACCCCTTCAGCAATCACCCCGACGTTCAAGCGCTGAGATAACATTAATATTGCCTGGACGATCTTGGAGTTATTGTCGTCCTCTACCATCGTCCGGATGAAGCTGCGGTCAATCTTCAATGCGTTGATTGGAAAATTGGATAAGTAGCTGAGCGCAGAATAGCCGGTGCCGAAGTCATCGATCTGAAGCTGGATCCCATTCTCCCGCAGCCGGTCGAACACGGCATCGGTAATTTCGCTTTTCTCCAGGATTGCCCTTTCGGTTATCTCCAGCTTAAGATCGCTTGGTTGCAGTCCGGTCTCCTCCAGGACGCTCTCAACATATTCGACCAGGTCTTCTTTGGATACGTGTTTGGTGGATAGGTTCACGCTGACCGTTAATTCCTTGGCTTGTGGAATTTTCTCCTTCCACTGGGATAACTGACGGCAGGCCTCTCGCATCACCCAGCGATCGATGCTAACGATCAGGTCGGTCTCCTCTGCCAGGGGGATAAAATCTCCCGGAGGCACCAGACCACGCCTTGGGTGTTCCCAGCGTACCAGGGCTTCTACGCCCACGACCTGCTGTGATTTCAACGAGACAATCGACTGGTAGTGGACCCTGAGCTGATCCTGATCGATCGCTTTACGGAGATCATGTTCTAGCTCTGTGCGGTTGAGGATATCCTCCCGCATTGCAGGATCGAAAATTACATAGCGCCCTTTGCCTCTCGCTTTTGCGCTGTACATGGCAATGTCGGCATCCCGCAGCACCTCATCAGCACGCAGGTAGGCGATTGAGTTGATCACGATGCCTATGCTGGCATTGATATACACTTCCCTGTTGTTGAATATAAACGGTTCCGATAGCTCACTCAGGATCCATTCTGCCACCTGAGATGCGTTGTCCACGTCCTGCAAGTCTTCCAGGAGGATGACAAACTCATCGCCGCCAAACCGGGCAATGGTGTCAGTAGTGCGCATTCGCTGCTCCAGCTTCTTCGCTACGGACACCAGCAGATCATCCCCTACGGAATGCCCCAGGCTATCGTTGACGTCCTTGAACCGGTCCAGATCGAGGAACAGGACAGCATACATATAGTCAACCTTACGCTTGCCACGCTCTACCGCCAGGCTTAGATGGTCCTTGAACAATGCCCGGTTTGGCAGACCGGTCAGCAGATCGTAGAAGGCATCATGGAGCAGCTTCTCCTCTGCATATTTTCGGTCGGTGACGTCTGTTTGTGAGCCAGCCATGCGGTTGGCAGTGCCTTCATTGCCGCGCACGGTCAGCCCACGGCAGAGCATCCAGCGGTAGCTGCCGTCTTTATGGAGCACACGATATTCGGTTTCTAACTGGTCGGTGGTCCCTTCGACATGCGCCTTAAGGATAAGCCTGAGACGTTCTATATCTTCCGGGTGGACCCTGTTCAGCCATTCTTCGAGGGTCGAGCCGATCTCGCGGTCCTGGTAGCCTAACATCTCACGCCAGCGCGGTGAATAATATACGTGATTGGATAACAGGTCCCAGTCCCAGATGCCATCATTAGCCCCGCGGACAGCGAGGGCATAGCGCTCCTCGCTCTCTCTCAGAGCACCTTCGATCTCCCTGCGAACATTGATCTCCTGCTGGGCTTGCTCGTACAATTGGGCGTTTTCCAGTGCAATGGCAGCATAATCTGCCAGGGACAGCAGCAGGGTCTCGTCTTTTTCCCTGAAGGCGATATCACTGATGTGATTGACCACCGATAGAACTCCCAACGGCTTTCCCTTCAGTGAGATTGGGACGTGCAGGACGCTCTGGACAAGGTAGCCGGTGCTCACCTTTATCAGGTTGTTATTTACCGGGTTTGACTTAACCCGAATCGGTTTACCGGTGTTAAAGACTTTGCCAACGAGGCTATCATGCACCGCGATGCGGATGGTCTTGCTCTGGTCCTCATCGATATTCTTAACCGCCCGCAGATAGAGCTGGTCTGAGTCCGGTTCGATCAATGCCAGAAATCCCTCTTCTGCGCGGGTGAGGAAGACCCCTGCCTCAACGACCCTCCGCAGTACCTCGTCCAGCTCCAGGGAGGATGTGACGCTCCTGCCGACCCGGGTGAGGACTGTCTGCATGGCAATCTGTTCTTTTAACTGGAAGGTTAGCTGCTCTTTTTCCTGCACCAGGCGTATTTGGTTGAGTGCACGGGAGATGATTACTTCCAGCTTGTCAGCGTCGAAAGGTTTGGGCAGGTAGTCGATCACTCCCATGCGAAAGGCTTCGGCTGCAATCTGTTCAGAGCCTTCGGCGGTGATCAGGACGGTTGGAAGCTCAATCTGCTTGTCCATGAGCTCACGCAGCAGGTCGAAGCCGCTTTTATCCGGCAGATGCAGATCGAGCAGCATCATAGCAATTGAGTTGCCCTGGATAAATTCCATAGCCTGCTGGGCGGTGTATGCGGCGCGAGCGTTGAATCCCAATTCTGGCAGCAGAGTCTGGGCACAGAAGTCTGCTATCTGGCGGTTGTCATCGACGACAAGGATAGTCTGTGGTTTCATATTATTCGGTAGATTGCAGGTATTCCGGCTTGGGTCTGTCCCTTCCTCAGCCAATAATCAAAACAGGTTTTTCCGGCAACGCTTTCTGATGTCCAGTATATCCGAAGGGGAATAGAAAAACAATCACTCTATGTCCGATTTAGGCGATTGTAAGGCAGTTCTTACAAGACTGATAGGCAGAATTGGGGACCGCGGCGCTTGAGACGTGGTTGATCTACTAACAAGAACTTGCACTATAAAGATTTATTGGGAATGTGGGGACTCCGCATCTGGATGGCAGCATGAAGGCAGGCCTCCACGCACAGACCGCATACTGTGCAGTGTGTATGGTCGATATAAGGAGGCTCATCGATATCCATCTGGACGATAGCTCTTGTTTTACAGACCGAACTCGCCAAACATGGTGTGCAGCACTCGCAAACCTCCCAGTTGATCTCAGGACTCAGCACCAGCGATCACCAATTAATATGCTGCTGTAGGTCGCCGAACTGCAAGGGCAACGGCTGTATCACCACGCAGCCCGATGCAGCTAACCCCCTGAACAACCCCATCCTTGACAGGCACTTCTGATAATTTGAAGCGGATCATTTTGCCCAGGTTTGAAATGATGAATACATCGTCCGCCCCATCGATATTTGCCGCGCCTACTAACTGGCTGGCGGACATGGCTATCTTCCCACCGGATCCCGGTGATTTATTGGCATTGAAACCAGCCATATGGCGCACGGTCCCGCGTCCGTCCGAGCCGAGCAAAAATATCTCGCTATCATTATAAGCAGTGGCGACCGAGACAGCCTGGTCGCCGGCAGCCAGCCGGATTCCCGGACATCCTTGAGGTGGGACATGCTTCTCAGAGAAGCGGATTGCCTTGCATTGCCGGGTGGCGATGAACAGGTCGCCATCCCCAAGGCTCCAGGCAGCAGCGCCCAATGGCCCAAACGATTTAATGTCGTACAGTGGCAGCCCCGGTTTCATATAGTCACCGAAGATGTGGTGCCGCAGCGAGCGCACCATACCGGACGAGCTGAGCAAAATCAGATATCCCTGCGCCTGGACAGGCAAGATGGCGACCAGGTGTTCGTCGTTATTCCAGTTGAGGCGGGTCGTGATCGACATACCGCGCCCCCTGACCGGGGTCTCCGTGATAGCGGTGACCGGTAGATGGTAGGCACGGGCGTGGCTTGTGATAATGAGCAGTGTCTGGGTATCTTCGGCTATGGATACAAGGATCGGTGGATCCTCACGGGGCGTTTCGATATCGAATACCCCCATTCCTCCCCGCTTCTGGCGGGCATAAAAGTGGGCTGGAGTCCGCTTGGCAAGCCCGGAAGCATTGGCTGAAATGATATTCAAAGGGGTAGCAGGTTCGACGGGGGTCTGGATCGAGGGATCACTGGTATCCTCTCCCTGCTCCACAAGACGCTCCAGCTCATCTTCAAGCGCTTCAATGTAGCGGCGAATATCCGGGTCTACCTGACTGAGATCTGGGCGCTCTATATCTAGGGGGTTCATGGGATCAGCTATTAGCAGGTCAAACAATGGTGGGAAATTCAATCCCTGTGACAAGCAGGACGTACAGCAGGATTAGTTTGGACGCGTTGTTGACAATGTGTATGGTAATAGGCGCCCACAAAGATCCACTGCGTTCATAAAACCAGGCCAGTATTATACCCATGACGAACGTAGCACCTGCAACGGCGATATCTCCATGCAGCAGACCGAAGATCAATGAGCTTACAACGATCGCTACCCACATTCCCATAAATTGGCGCATCCAGCGGTACAGGACACCACGAAAGAATAATTCCTCCGCGACCGGGACAACAAAACCGCCGAAGAATACCATCCCCAGGATGCCATACCAGGTGAGATCCTTTGGTACGAGGAATTCAAGCTGGGGGTTTTCCATTGGCAGTCCGAGAGCGATCTGGATGGCCATGGCTATCAAACCGATGATCGGAATGAAGAGAACCGCAGTAAACCCAGCCCACAGCAGCCAGGCTGTACCGGCAGGCTGCATACCGATATCTTTCCAGGATAGTTTTTTGCGCCAGATTCCGAATACTGAAATGCCGAGGATGATGCCGAGCGCTTCCAGGGCGGTCAAAGCAGCTGTATACAGCAATGGCAGCCCAGTCTGCTGGTTGATTTGAGGTTGAAAATATTCAGCCAATCCCCAGGCACCCAGGACGATGATCAGAGAGCTGGTGAGACCGATCAGGAGGATGTCCGTCCACTTCCAGATGGTTGGCATGCGGGATGCCTGCTTAATCAGCGTGGTTTCTTCCATAGACTGGCTTATTATACTGCCACAGCAAACGGTTTCTTAGAGTTAATCAATCTGTTAGTCCCTGCTCTCCGAGCCATCATCCCAAAGACTAAGCTGCCGGCTGCCCTGCTGCAGGCTGCTCACGCCGACTCCCAGCAGACGAACGGCTTTCCCCGGCTGCCACTCACGTAGGAATAGCTGCAACGCGGCATTGAAAATCTGGCTTTCCTGGTCAGTTGGCTGGGTCAGGGTCATCTGGCGGGTGATAGTCGTAAAATCTGGCCAGCGAATTTTCACCTTGATCGTCGCTGCGCTAAGATTTGAATTTTGCAGCCGGATAGCTACCCGGTTGGAGAGTTTTTGCAGCGTATGGAGCATACGGCTTTTGTCCGCATCATCCCTGGCAAATGTAGTCTCCTGGGAGATGGATTTTACCTCGTGGCTGGTAGAGATGGGACGGTTATCGATCCCACGGGCGTGTTTCGCCAGATCGATTCCGTTCTTTCCGAACATCTTACGCAGCTCAACTTCAGGATACTCAGCCAGATCGCCAATGGTCTGCACACCCAGTTCAGCCAGACGAGCAGCGGTCTTCGGACCTACACCCCACAAGGCATCGACCGGCAGAGGTTTGAGGAAAGCGGCTTCCTCGCCGGGCGGGACAACGGTGATCGCATTGGGCGGGCTGTTGCGTGGGCTATCCACCTTTCCAACATCGGTGGCTATCTTCGCTACCATCTTGTTCGAAGCCACACCCAACGAGCAGGGCAAACCTATTTCCTCCCGGATGCTCATCTGCAGCCGGCGGGCGATCGAGATCCCCTCCTCGGGAAGTTCAGTCACTTCCAGGAAGGCCTCATCGATAGAGATCTGCTCAACCAATGGCGTGAGGCGATATAGATACTCCATCACCTGGCGGGAGATGCGTGAATATTCATTGAACCTGCCTGGCATGACGAGAAGATCGGGACACAGTTTCAGCGCCCTTCCCATGGGCATAGCAGAGCGCACACCGTGTTTGCGGGCTGGATATGAGCAAGAAGCCACCACGCCGCGCACCTCGGGGCGCCCGCCGATAGCGAATGGACGACCCTTCAAGGCAGGATCATGCAGCTCTTCTACTGCGCAGTAAAACGCATCCAGATCAAGGTGGATAATGGTACGGCCCATTGGGTGAAATATATTGATATCGAAAGTCATACCTGACAATACGGACTTATGGGAGGATGTCAACAGTACCAGGCGAACCAGATTCCCCCTGGATATCTATGACGGAGTTGGTAAATGCCTTAATCACCTGGGCGTTGGCGAGCAGGTGCTCTGTTATGCGGGATGTGCGGATGCGGGAAGTTCCATTGGCAAATGACAGCGGCAGAAGCAGCTGGTCGGCTAGATACTGGTCAACGACGCCATCTCCTGCCATGAATGCCTCGAAGGCATCCACCGCCTCGTCAGCGACACGTTCTGCAGGCTTGCCGAGCTCCCCCAGGGCGTAAAAGCAGGCTCGTCCGGGTTGGTTGGGGGGGACCGCTTCAAATTCTGTCAATAACAGCAAAAGAGTTCCTTTCGTCTGGGATGGCAGGCGAAGGGTCTTGATATGCACCCGCGGGTGACGTGGATGCAGCCGGCGCAGAGCCTGTCCCTTCTGGCGCTCGGCGATGCTGGCGTCCAGGTTGGCAACTGCAGATATCCCATGGATAGCGGTGATCTTGCCTCGTTCTTGAAGCAAAAGTGGTTTGATCTCCTGTGCTGGGCGGATTGCGGCATCGATGCGACCCCCGCCCTGAGGGTAAAAGCCTGCGCTTTCCATCCTTACCTTAGCCTCAAAACCGCTGAGCTTCATAAAATGCAGCCACTGTAAATCCAGGTAATGGAAGCAAGGGGCCCAGGCTACATGAGTGCCTCCGGAAACGATCACGGAGGAGGCTGAGGATGCCATACTGAGCGGCGTGAATACAGTCTGCAGTACGAGAGACGTGGATCCAGCCGTGCCAATATCGAACTTATAGCGACCCGTCCTTATCTTTTGCGGCTTAAATATTAGCCGAATCGAACCGATTGCTGCGCCATCTACTTCTGCCTGGCTGATGGCGGCAGCAGCATCTACCGCTTTCAAATGCTGGGGACGCAATCCCGGTTTCGGACGCCTGGTACGGATATTTTCAATGCGGAATGGTTGTTGGGTCAGTATCGATAGGGAGAGCGCACTGCGCAGTATCTGACCGCCACCTTCCCCCAGGGAGCCATCGATTTCGATCATAGTACGATTCTAACCCAATTGCCTTGAAATATCAGCTTATAATCAAAATATGAGTGAAACATCCGGGCGATCCGACAATCGCGGGCTTTTTTTGATGGCCGCGCTGGTAGGGGTCATCGTCATCCTGTTATGTGGGATTTGTGTGGCTGCAGGGCTGGGCTTCCGGCAGAATGTGCTGCCAAACAATGCGATGACCAGGACAGCATTGGTGATGCTGTTCGCTACTCCTCAAACCCCCCAGGCATCAGCAGCTACCCAGGCAGGGAACAATGGGGCTACGGCTACACGACTGCCAGCAGTGGAGACTTCGATCAAGGCTGCACTGACCCCTTCGCTGACCAGCGCGCCTCCCACGCCGACATTTGCGCCCCCGGTGTGGATCGACCCACCAGCGGGGAAAGTGGTCTTCACCTGCAGTGCCAGCGGCATAGACCAGCTGTGTGTTATCAACGCCGATGGCTCAAACCGACGCCAGCTCACAGTGGCAGGATCAGATGTCATAAACCCCTCCTTCTCGCCTGATGGCGCGCAAATCATCTTTTCATCACGTGCAGATGGGCACTTAAACCTGTTCATTGTGAATGCCGACGGTTCCAACCAGGAACAGATTACAGATGGTATCGGCAACCTGTCCTCAGGCGAGATTTCACCCAATGGGAACCGTATCGTGACTGCTTCCGACAGCGGCGGTCAGGAGACGATCTGGATCATGAAAAGGGATGGGAGTAATGCACGCCCAGTATCTTCAACTCCAATAGAAGGCAAAGACCCAACCTGGGCACCGGACAGCAACAGGATCGCATTTATCTCCGGGAAAGATGGCTCACCCCAGATATACTTAATCCAGGCCAGCGGCGGCAATGTCCGGCAGGTGACACGCGGTATCTCGGGTTTGTCTGGAAGAAGCGATTGGTCCTCGGACGGAGAGTGGCTGGTATTCCAGGCCGGTCCGGCTGGTGGGCGGGAAGTTTATATAACCAGCACCGATGGACGCGATCTGCGCCAGCTGACCGATGGTGGTGATAACTACGCGCCGGCATTTTCTCCGGATGGGAGATGGATCGTATTCGTATCCGGTCGCAGTGGGGCGGATGACCTGTATGTGATGCGGCTGGACGGGACGGACCTCACCCGGATTTCGGGTGAGTTGGGGAACCCCGACCAACCGCGCTGGGGTATCGGGGAGATCAGGTAAAGGCTGAGAGGAAAGCGACCGCGCATGCGCCGATCTCATCCAGCAGGTATCCCCCCTCCTGGATGATCAACACAGGCAGATCGAGGGAGGCGATCCGGCGTCCTATCTCAGAGAATGCTTCCCGGCTGAGTGTGAAACCACCAGCAGGGTCGCCCTCGCGGATATCCCAGCCGGCAGAAACCACCAGGTAAGCAGGTGTATAGCCAGCGATCACGGTCAACGCTTCGTCAAGCGCAGTTATAAAATCCGAATCACCTGTGCCAACCGGGAGGGGCCAGTTGCGGTTTGCACCGATGCCGGCACCGGCACCCAGTTCGTCCACTCCCCCCCAGAAGTACGGGTAGTCCTGATCCGGGTCGGCATGCAAGGAGCAGTACAACACCGAGGGGTCTTGATAGAAGATCTCCTGCGTGCCGTTACCGTGGTGGTAATCGAAATCGAGGATGGCGACCTTTTGATATCCATTCTTCCCGGCGGATTGCAGGTATCTGGCAGCAACTGCAGCGTTGTTCAAGTAGCAGAACCCGCCGAACATGGCTGCCGCAGCGTGGTGACCGGGCGGGCGGCACAGGGCGTATGTGTTACGCTCGCCTGCCAGCAATGCGTCCGCCGCAGAGAGCGCAGTCTGGGCACTCCAGTATGCTGCATCCCAGGTACCGGAAAGGATGGGAGTGCCCGTCCCGAAGGCGTAATATCCCAACAGGCCGTCTGGATGAACCGACTTCCGGCGCATCTGGCGCCCCGAGAAGGTCACTGGAAGAGCGGGTACGGATATGCGGTAGTAATTGGTGTACTGGGTATAGATTGTCTGCAGGAAATGGATGTATTCTGGATCGTGTACCTTGAGTACCGGCGTCAGGCCATGATCGGCAGGCGAGGTGATCTTTCCGATTTCGGCCTGTTCTATCGCCTGACGTAGAATCTCTGCTCGCTGGGGCAGTTCTTCTGTTTCAAATAGATTCCCTGAGATTATGAGGCTCGACGTGTCATGCAGCCAGTGCTGTTCTGGATAAATTGTGATCATCCAGCTACCGGCTGAGATCGGCTTGGGATTCTTTGTGGTCTTCCGGCATGATGGCGTTGCTGAGATCTACATTGATAAATTGTGTGCCGCGGAGATTAGCCCCGCTTAGATCAGCTCCGGTCAGGTCGGTATTCTCGAAATTGGCGTGACGAAGATCAGCCCCGGTGAGGTCGGCTTCAAAGAGATTGGCATGTGCTAAATTGGCACTGTGAAGATTGGCACCCATCAGGTCAGATTTGCCGAGGTCTGCTCGACTGAGGATCGACCCGCTGAGGTTGGCCCGGTTCAAATTCACGCGGCTTAATATCGCCCGGCTGAGGTTCGCTTCGACGATCATGGCACCATCCAGGTTGGCTCGATCCAGATTCGCCCGTGTGAGGTTGGCCCTGGTCAGGTTAGCCCCGAAAAGATTGGCCTGGACGAGCTGTGCTTCGAACAGGTTGCCCTGATTTAAATTCACTTTGATCATCTGCGCTTTATACAGGTTTGCCCAGCTCAGGTCGCAGCGAGTCATATCAGAATGACTCAGGTTGCACTCGCTGAGGTCTGCCATCCACAGACTCAGATCGCTCAAGTTGATTTTCACCAGCCACAGCGGGCGCGGCCTGTTCAGCAAATCGTACACCTCGAAGACGGTTAAGTTCGACATTAAATCACTCTCCAAACAGCGATGAAGAAACGGATACTCTGAAAGCGCAGTCCACACCTAGTGTAAGCGAAAAATCCCCTTCCGGCAACAATCAAACAAAAGTGTAATGTGGACCAGTATGTGGGCCAGTATGTGGGCCAGAGATCGGATAGAATTTGGGCGTACAGCAGGATATTGATTTTGGGGGTCATAAACAAGGTTTTCTTTGCAATCAGCAGTAGGATTATTGTTCTGGTACACCTGCTCAGCGGGGCATTACCTCCGATGTGTGGCGGCTTTACTTTCCTAGCCTGCCGGTGATTGCAGCAGGCTTCAACACCAGAAAGTGTCTGGACCGGTGCATCAGTCAACCGGTATTTCGCAAGAATGTTCGGTTTCTGCTTGTGGT
>JAQBDA010000287.1:0-4447 GCA_032124675.1 Chloroflexota bacterium | reverse complement strand
CGGGGAGCTGGCGGCGATGGTTTTGCCCTTGTAGCTGCGCTCCAGCGGGCGGATCTTCTCGCCGTAGACAGGTCTGCGTCCCTTGCCACCATAGGGCAGAGGCTGGTTGCGGCGAGCCGTGAAGTTGGTAGCCAAACGGAGTAGATAATGCTCCAGCCCGGCATCTTGCACATCAGCCAGCTTGACGCCCGCATCCATCACCGCCACATCGTCAGCAGCCAAATGGCGGCGTGCCCAGCGCAGCAAATCCTGCCACAACCGGCTCTCGCGGGGGTCTTTCGGATGCACCCGTTCGAATGCCAGCGGACAAGCCAGGCGTTGATCTCCGATTTGCCCCACTTCCCCGATCACGCCGAAAATCACCGCCGTCTGCCAGGCGCCACGCCGGAATGCTGCCCAGGCTCGCCGAGTTGCCTGATCGGATAGGCCAGTGGCTTGCAGCGCAGGGAAGAGTGCACCCCGTTGGGGCAGCAAAGCTCCGCTGACCAGCATCCATAGGAAATGTAAAAGTGCAAGATTGGTCCCGACGGGGAGACCTTTGGTCAGTGCGACTAGGATATTCATGGTATGATCGATGGCGGTAATGGGCTCACCTCATGGTTGTTAGTTTTGGTCAAAAACAAGCTTACCATGTTGGGGCCCATTGCCCCTTTATTCCGCTCGATCAGTTAGCGGAAAGTAAAGTGTCATTTCTTGGTGGTCCGACAATTCGCGGGGAATATCTTAGGGTGGCTGCGAAAACCGTATTGATAGATCGATGATTAACCACGTTTGTTGGCAGCCGACCTGGCTGGATTAATCGAAAAATATGGCGAGATATCAACATCTATTCGAGTATGCGAGTGATTATAATATAGAGATTACCCAAAATTACCTTTCACCCAATCGGAGAAAAGTATATGCCTGCCACCAAAAAAACATCCACGAAAGGTGCAGAAACGGAAAAATATACCGCCAGGCTCCAGCAGACCCATACCCTGCGCCTGGAGGAGCGGATTGGCGCCGGAAAGGCACTGCGCGAACGTGCCTCCCGGAAAGCACACTCCGAATGGAATCCGCCCGAAAATCGCCCCGACCCGGTCGACCTGCTGATCGAAAACAGCCAGGGGCGGGTGGAAAATCTCGTCCCGATCCGTTATGGACGGATGGCCGTCAGCCCGTTCGCCTTCTACCGGGGCGCGGCGGCGATTATGGCCTCCGACTTATCCAACACACCTGTCACAGGTTTGAATATCGTGATCTGCGGCGACTGCCATCTGCTGAACTTCGGCGGCTTTGCCACGACTGAGCGCCGTCTTATTTTTGACATCAACGATTTCGATGAAGCAGCCATCGCTCCCTGGGAGTGGGACGTGAAACGCCTTACGGCCAGCTTCGTGATTGCCGGGCGCGCCAACCAAATTTCCGAGGCGGACAGCCGCCGGGCTGCCTTGGAGGCCGCGCGGAGCTACCGCCTGCGCATGGCAGAATATGCCAACATGACCGTGCTGCAGGCCTGGTACGATATCCTGGACCTGAACGAGATCATTGACAACATCCAGAACAAGCAAAATAAGCGCTTTTACACGAAGAAGCTGCAGCAGGCTACCGATCAGAGCGCCCACGAGAAGGAATTTGCCAAGCTGGCGTTTGTATCCGGTGATACGCCGCGCATCATCGACCAGCCGCCGCTCATCTTTCACACCAGAGATATCCGTGACGAGGAAAACCGAGCCCGCGTGGATCTTGCTATAAGCGATTACATAACCTCACTCCTTCCAGAGCGGCGCCTGCTGCTCAGCCGCTACAAAATGGAGGATGTGGCTTTCAAGGTAGTCGGGGTGGGCAGCGTGGGCACATTTTGTGGGATCGGGCTGCTCTTGTCAGGGGGCGGCGATTCGCTCTTCCTGCAGTTCAAGCAGGCAACCCCATCGGTGCTGGAACCTTACGCCGGCGCCAGCCCGTTCCAACACGCCGGCCAGCGGGTGGTAGCCGGCCAGCGGATAATGCAGGCCGCCAGCGATATGTTCCTGGGCTGGTACACCGGGACAGAAGCACCTGGTCGCTACTTTTACGTGCGCCAGCTGAGGGACGCCAAGATCAAGCCGGTGGTGGAGATTATGGGGGCTGCTGAGCTAAGTAATTATGCCGGCCTGTGCGGTCGGGCTTTAGCGCGGGCGCACGCCCGCTCCGCCGACGCGGCTGTGCTGAGCGGTTATTTGGGCAAGAGCACTGCCTTCGAGGAATCTCTGGCCGATTTCAGCATTGCCTACGCCGACCAGAACGAGCGCGATCATGCCGCTTTGCTGGAAGCGATTCGCGCTGGAAGGGTAGAAGCCAACATGGAACAATGAGCAGCGCGAAAAAATGGTATTGCGATTAAGTTTATTGGCGTGGGCTCAAGAAGAGGCGCCTCCGGCGGGATTCGAACCCACTGTGAGTAAGTACCGTAGATTTTATGGTATCGTGTCGTCGTCTCCCATTTCCATGGTTAGACCAAGCTCATCGAAGCCACTTTGGATGATCTCGCGCACTTCGAGGTACTTGGGACTATTGAACGGCGGGAGCGCCATCGGCAGTCTGGGATAACCGGCGCTGAACTTACGGGCATACAACCCCATATGAGACACAAGCGTGCTGTCCACAAAGTGCATCTTCCGGCTCAGATCCATCATCACCAGGTAGGCTTTCTCAGCCTGTGCGAAATCTCCGTCAAAGGTGGTCTTTACCAGGTGTGTGATCACTTCAGGCGCCCAGTTGTTCATCCCGGCGATCATCGCCCGGCTGCCCATATGATAGTATGGCAGCCAGCCTTTCGAGGTGCCCAGGATAATCTCGAATTCCTTCTTATTCACCTTTGCATCATAGAACACTGAGCTGAGAAATCCGACTTCCACCGGGCTGTCCTTCAGACCCGCCAGCCCCAATTCTTGCAGCTTATAAACAGTATTGAGGCTGAAAGTGAAGCGGGATGTTGCCGGGTTGTTGTATGCGTATACCGGGACGCTGACGCTTTCCACGATCTCTTTATAGAAACGGATGATCAAATCTTCTGCGTGCTTATAGTAAAACGGGGGCACAGCAGATATGCCATCCACGCCGATCTCATCTGCCGCCCGGGCTAACTCCAACGTGGATTTCGTATCGATGCAGCCCACATGGGGGAGCAGCACTTTCCCGCTGAACCCGTAGGCGACCTCCTTAGCAATCTTGAATACCTGCACACGTTCGGCATTGGTCATCAAAGGTCCCGCGCCATATGAACCGGTCAGAAAGAGGCCATCCAAACCCTTCTCGAACATCCACTGCATATGCCAGCGCGTCCTTTCCGGATCGAGATTTCCCTGCTTGTCGAAGAAAGTGATATTTGGTACTAAAGAACCTTTGATCATGTATATCTCCTTATTTATTTACAGCTGTTTCGTGTGACCCAGCGCGGCTAGAAAACGCTGGTGCTGATATTGATAATATTCGTGTGCTTTAGGATCAGGGGTAATCCGCTCTCTGGCTGCAAACAGACCCTCAAAATCGTCCAGCCCTGTGCGCATTCCCAGCGAGATCAATGCAAGTATCGCTGCCCCTCGAGCCGAGCCCTCTCTGGTCTGCGGCGAGATCACCGTTGCCCCGAACATATCGGCTGCAATTTGCCGCCACACCCGGGAGGCGCTTAGCCCTCCGGTCACGTAGACCTCCTGGAAACGACTCCCCTGTGCCTCCTGGATGGCATCAGCCACCCTGTAAATAGACCGGGTTATGCCTTCCAGAACTGCACGGGTAAGATGCCCACGGCGATGTTTCAAGCCCAAACCGATGAAGCTGCCGCGGGTTTCCGGACTCCAATCCGGGCTCTGTGCACCGCTGAGATACGGGATAAACAGCAGTCCTTCTGCCCCCGGGGGCACCATCTCTGCCAGCCTGTCCGCTTCCTGGTAGACAGATAGTGGAATGCTGCCCTGCCCGGTCTTCTCGATGCCAGACTGGAAACCTTCCAGGAACCATTCGAAGACGATGCCACCACTGCTGACCATGCCCCCGGTCACCCATAGATCATCCACGATCAGGTAGGTCCACAAATGACCCTGCGGGTCAATCACCGGGTGTGGGACCAACGCCCGGGCAGCCGCACTGGTGCCCACATTAACCGCCAGCCCCCCGGAGACTCCGGCACCAACCCCCAGGCTGGCCAGTGGGCCATCCCCTCCGCCAACCACAACCACCAGGTTACCGCCTACCCCGCACAGCTTGCGGGCATCGTCACGCCAGGTGTCCAGGATTGTGAACGGAGAGACCAAATCCGAGAGATTGCCTTTGGTTATTCCTGCCAGTTGGAGTGCGCTCCCGTCCCAAGATTTTTGCTGGATATCGAACATCCCGGTCGCAGATGCGATCGACCAGTCCACCAGACTTTGACCGCACAGCCGGTGCAGCATATATTCTTTGATGGAGATAAACCTGGCATCAGTGGGAA
>JAQBDA010000286.1:0-9288 GCA_032124675.1 Chloroflexota bacterium | reverse complement strand
CCTACTACCTACTACATACTAGCTATTATTACCTACTACCTACTACCTACAACCTACCACGTACTACGGCTCAGATGGCGAGGCTTACTGGCGCTCTGGCGGCGACGTGGCGGTAGCCCTGATCGGCCCGGGCGTGGACGCCTCCCACAATTACGAACGCACCCACCTGGAGGCGCTCACTGCCACAACCCAGTGGCTGGTGGCGTACTTGCTCAGCTAATAATGTATTTCGATGCCACCTTACCTCCGGTGCCGCTGAAAGAGGTGCCTGCTATCGCCCAGGCGGCGGAAGCGGCTGGCTTCGACGCTGTCTGGACGAGCGAGACGATCCACGACCCCTTCCTGCCCGGAGCGCTGGTCGCCGAGCACACCCGGCGGCTGCATTTCGGCACAGCGGTGGCGATCGCCTTCGCCCGCAGCCCGGCCACGCTGGCCTATACCGCCTGGGACCTGGCGCAGGCCTCTGGCGGGCGCTTCATCCTCGGATTGGGCACCCAGGTGAAGGCGCATATCGAGCGGCGCTTCGGCATGCCCTGGCCCGGCTCGGTGGTGGGCAAGCTGCGCGAGCAGATCGCTGCCATACGCGCCTTTTGGAACGCCTGGCAGAAAGGGGAAAAGCTGGATTTCCGCGGCGAGTACTATAAGCTGACCCTGATGTCGCCATTCTTCAACCCGGGGCGCATCGAACACCCACGGGTTCCGATCTTTATCGCCGGTGTCAACACCGGGCTGGCCCGCCTGGCTGGCGAGGCTGCGGACGGCTTCCAGGTGCACCCCTTCCACTCACCGGCCTACCTGCAGCAGGTCCTGCTGCCGGCCATAGAAGAGGGAGCTTTGAAGTCCGGACGTACGCGCGGCGAGGTCCAGGTCTCTGCATCGGCGTTCGTGGTCACTTCCCCTGAAGAAGACCTGTTCGTGCGCTCCCAGATCGCCTTCTACGCCTCCACGCCATCCTACCGGGCGGTGATGGCGCTGCACGGCTGGGAGGAGGTCGCCAGCCAGCTCTCCGCGCTGGCAAAGCGCGGCCAGTGGGGCGATATGCCAGCCCTGATCGACCAGCAGATGCTGGAGACTTTCGCGGTGGCTGCCAGCCCGGCTGAGCTGCCGGATGCCTTGAAAGATCGCTACTCGGGAGTGGTCGACCGCCTGGGGCTGTACATACCCTATACCCCTGCGGTGCGAGATGATTTCTGGCGGCACCTGCTGAAAGCCTTGAGCTGAAAGCAAAACATGGACGAGGAGACCCGCTACACCGCTGAGCGGCTGCGCATGGTGGATGACCAGCTCCGCAAGCGCGATATCCGCGACCAGCGGGTATTGGATGCCATGCGTTCTGTGCCGCGGCATATCTTCGTCCCACCTGAACACCGCCACCTGGCGTACAGTGATGGGCCGCTGCCCATCGGCGGCAGGCAGACCATCTCGCAGCCCTATATCGTGGCATTGATGACCCAGCTGCTCGAACTAAAAGGTGGCGAGAAGGTGCTCGAGGTTGGCACAGGGTCCGGCTACCAGGCAGCTGTCCTCTCTCACCTGGCGCGGGAGGTACACAGCATCGAGCGGGATGCATCACTGTTCGAGGGAGCGGGCCAGGTGATCGCTGCCCTGGGGCTGGACAACGTACACGTCCATACCGGTGACGGTTCAACGGGCCTGGTGGCACACGCCCCGTACGATGCCATCCTGGTCACCGCGGCCGCCCCAGACGTACCGCCAGGATTGCTGGAGCAGCTTGTAGATGGGGGCTGCCTGGTTATCCCGGTTGGTGGTCGCCTGGGGCAGTACCTGGAGAAGTGGCTGCGCAAGGGGGCAAAATATAACCGGGATGTACTGGTACCGGTGGCTTTTGTGCCTTTGCGCGGCAAATATGGGTGGGAGAACGACTGGGGATACTAAATAAGCGGGGGGATAATGCAGCGAAGCCGCACTTCCCCCCCACCCGCTGTGAATGAGATTTACTTCTGACTGAGAGTGACAAACACCATCGGGCGGCGTTTGGTTTTGCTGTAGAAGAATGATTTCAGGGTTTGTTCGAGATCACTCTGCATCCTGCCGTTGCTGGTGCAGTCGACTGCTTGCGTGACCAACCGCCGGGCGGCATCGAACAGCTCATCCGCCTCGCGGGCATATACAAAACCGCGCGTAATGAACTCAGGCTCTTCAACCAGGCGGCAGGTATTGCGGTCCAGGTTCAGGTTGACCAGCACGAACCCATCGCGGGAAAGGATCTCCCGCTCGCGCATCACAGCCGGTCCGATCTCGCCGACGCCGGCGCCGTCCACAAAGACGTAGCCACCCGGGACACGACCGGTGACATGCATTTCCCCATCCTCGAACTCGACGATCTGCCCATTCTCTACCACGGCGATATTCTCGGCCGGCAAGCCCACTTCCTGGGCCAGGACGGCATGCTGCTTCAAATGCCGCAGCTCTCCATGGATGGGAATGAAGTATTCCGGCTTCACCAGGTGCAGCATCAGCTTCATCTCCTCCTGCTTGGCGTGACCGGAGACGTGAACCGGGGCGATGTCTTCGTAAATGACGTTGGCGCCGCGGCGGAAGAGACGGTTGATCGTGCGGCTGACGCTTTCCTCGTTGCCCGGGATGGGGTGCGAGGAGAGCACGATCGTGTCACCTGGAATGACGTCGAACTGCCGGTTGGTGCCGGTGGATAGGCGGCCCATGATGGAGGTCGGCTCCCCCTGGGTGCCGGTGCTCATCAAGGTCACTTCCTTGGGCTTCATCTTCAGCGCCTGGTCGATATTCACCAGCACGTCATCAGGGATATCCAGGTAGCCCAGCTCGCGCGCCATGCGCACGTTCTCCACCATGCTGGTGCCGGCGATTGCCAACTTGCGGTCGTGGCGCATGGCAGCATTCGCCACCTGTTGGATGCGCGAGATCAGCGAAGCGAAGCTGGCGATGATGACACGCCCGTTGGCATTGCGGAACACGTCGTCGAAAGCCGGGTCGATCACCCGTTCGGATGGGGTCCAGCCCGGTTTATCTGCGTTGGTAGAGTCAGCCAATAAGGCCAGCACACCGCGCCCGGCGAAATCTGCCAGGCTGGCGTAGTCCGTCGGCCAGTTATCAACCGGGGTGTGGTCGAATTTGTAATCACCGGTATGGACGACCAGACCCGCTGGTGATGTGATGCCCAGCCCCACGCCATCCGGGATGGAATGGCAGACATGGAACAGCTCCACCTTGAACGGGCCGATCTGGATGGTATCGCCCGCTTCTACGGTGTTGAGCTGCACCTGGCTCAACAGCCCGCCGCGCGAGAGCTTCACCTCCAGCAGCCCGCGGGTCAGTGGCGTAGCGTAAACCGGGGCAGGGATCTGCTGCATCAGGTGGTTGATCGCGCCGGTATGGTCTTCGTGCCCGTGCGTGACGACCACACCGCGCACTTTTGACCGGTTGTCCAGTAAATATTGGAAATCGGGGATGATGTAGTCGATCCCCAGCATGTCGTTCTCGGGGAACATCAGGCCGCTGTCCACGACGAGGATATTCTCGCCGTATTCGTAGACCATCATGTTCTTCCCGATCTCCCCGAGTCCCCCCAGGGGGATAATTCTTAGTTTCTTGTTGCTCATGTTATTCCTTCTGTATCGTAATATATCTGTCTGGCACCCATCTCAATACTCGAGGTTTACGCTCACTCTGTATTGTGGATAGCTGCTGTTCTGTTTTAATCAAATCGCCCCGACAGGATAAGACCAGCCGGGGCTTTGCAGTACCTCAATTGAAATTCCACACACTTTTTCTGGGTATTTTGCTCCCATAAATGGCTTGGGTTCGCGGTAACGCAGTCAGGCCGGTTCGTTGGCCGTTCATTCATTCAGTGCTTTATATCCACCGTAGTTGTTCTTACTGCCAGAGCAGATTTTAGCACGGAAGATGTGTTTTGTCAAAGAGACTTGCTTAGCCATTCCTACGGAAATCGGATGGGGTGGCAAAAAAATGCGAGGCACAGACAACCTGTGCCTCGCATTTTTATTGTTAGTTTGCTTGGACAGATGTGGGAGAGTAGCCACCCTACAGCTGCGAAGCTGTCGATTTTAATACTCCGGCATCGGCGGGGGCGCCGGTCTGTCCTTCTCGGGCAGGTCGGTGATCAGGGCCTCGGTGGTCAGGATCATGGCTGCGATGGAAGTGGCGTTCTCCAGCGCGCCGCGGGTTACCTTGGCGGGGTCGATCACGCCGTCTTTGACCATGTCCAGGTATGCCTCGGAGATCACGTTGAAGCCGATCTTCTTGTTCTTCTTCTCTTTCTGAGCGCGGCGCACGTTCTCCAGGATCACGGAGCCGTCCTTGCCGGCGTTCTCTGCGATCTTACGCAGCGGCACTTCCAGGGATTTGCGCACGATATTAACGCCGATCTGGGCGTCCTCGTTATCCATCTTGAGACCTTCCAGTGCGGCCATGGCGTTGACCAATGCAACACCACCACCCGGGACGATCCCCTCTTCAACTGCGGCACGTGTGGCGGAGAGAGCATCTTCTACGCGGTGCTTCTTCTCTTTCAGCTCAGTCTCGGTGGCTGCGCCAACACGGATGATGGCGACGCCGCCGGAAAGCTTGGCCAGGCGCTCCTGCAGCTTCTCGCTGTCATAATCGCTGGTGCTCTTGTCGATCTCGATGCGGATCTGCTCGATGCGGCCTTTGATCTGCGCAGACTCACCCTTGCCGCCGATGACCGTGGTGTCATCCTTGGTGGAGACGACCTTCTCGGCGCGGCCCAGGTCGCTGATCAGAACGGACTCGAGCTTGCGGCCGGTCTCTTCGGAGATTACTTCTGCACCGGTCAGCACGGCGATATCCTGCAGCATAGCTTTGCGGCGGTCGCCGAATCCGGGCGCTTTGACTGCCAGCACGTTGAGCATGCCGCGCAGCTTGTTGAGCACCAGGGTCGCCAGTGCCTCACCATCAATATCCTCGGCGATAATCACCAACTCGCGCTTGCCGACCTGGACCAGCTTCTCCAGGATGGGGACGATATCAGTTGCGGCGGAGACCTTCTTGTCATGAATGAGCACGTAGGGCTCTTCGATGTTGGCTTCCATGTGCTCGGGGTCGGTGATGAAGTAGGGCGAGATGTACCCGCGGTCGAACTGCATACCCTCAACATACTCGGTCTCGAACTCCAGACCCTTTGACTCTTCCACAGTGATGACGCCGTCTTTACCGACTTTGTCCATGACTTCGGCGATCAGATCACCGATGGTGCGGTCCTGGGCGGAGATGGAGGCTACATTAGCGATTTCTTCTTTGGTGGTGATCTCGATCGCCTGGGCTTTGATCTCGTCAGCTACGGCCTTGGTGGCGGCCTCGATGCCGCGCTTGAGCAGCATGGGGTCGGCGCCGGCGGCCAGGTTCTTCATGCCCTCAGAGACGATCGAGTGCGCCAGGACGGTAGAAGTGGTGGTGCCGTCACCGGCGATGTCGTTGGTCTTGGTAGCGGCTTCTTTGAGCAGCTGGGCGCCCATATTCTCGAATGGGTCTTCCAGTTCGATCTCTTTTGCGACTGTCACGCCGTCGTGGGTGATAGTGGGGGAACCGAACTTGCGGTCTATCGCAACGTTGCGGCCTTTCGGTCCGAGCGTGGTCACCACCGCGGATGCCAGAGTGTCCATACCGCGCTGCAGTCGGCGGCGTGCTTCCTCAGAAAATACCAGTTGTTTGGCTGCCATAGATGTACTCCTTTATCTTTATTTCAAAATTAGTTTTCGACGATTGCCAGAATGTCGCTTTCTTTCAGAATCAGCAGTTTTTTGCCTTCGACCTTGATTTCGGTGCCGGCATACTTGGCATACAAAACCGTGTCTCCTACCGCAATATCCATCGGGATGCGCTTCCCGTCGTCATCACGGTCGCCAGGGCCTGTCGCCAGGATAGTCCCTTTCTGCGGTTTTTCCTTGGCGGTCTCTGGTAGCACGATGCCGCCTGCGGTGACTTCTTCCTGCTCTACAGGCTCAACCACCACGCGGCTTCCCAAGGGTTTCAATGTAATCGACATACGTACCTCCTGAAATAGATGATATTTTGGATTTCCACATGCAGGCAAGTTAGCACTCGATTAAGGAGAGTGCTAACTTGTGCTCAAATCATACCGAATTTAGTAGTGAAAGTCAAGAGGGAAAGGCAAATTCTAACAAATTTCTGACATTCTCCCCACGCGATCGATCTAAAAAGCCAGTCTTATGGGCTGCTGGGGACCGGGGTCGTCTCCATCATCATGTCTGGAGTGGAAGTGGGGGCTTCCTCTGGCACGCTGCCGCTATCCAAGTTGCTGCAGATGCCCTCACTGTCCTCCACAATGCTCATCAAGATCTCGTCATCCGGATAGGCGGCACGGACTTCGCTGAGCACCTGGCGTGCCTCCGGGCAGAAATTCTGGTTTGGACGGCTCAAGAAAGCCAGCACTGTGCCGTACTCTACGTAATAGTACGCCACAGTCAGGTTGGTGAGCTGCAATCCCTGGACGGCTGCCTGCCCGACCTCGTTCTCCTCAGCCGTACAGCCGCGCACTGCGCATTTCAGCGCCGGCTGGGCGCCCTCGTAGTTGCGCGAGCGTATGTATATGATGCCCAGCTGCCCGTATGTATTGGCGTTGGTAGGGTCGAAGCCCAGGGCGGTCTCGGCATTGCGGGCGGCGATGAAGAATTCGCCTTGCTGGGCATAGGTTTTGGCGATCTCCAGATTGGGGATCGGGTTTTTCACCCCAAGCTGTTTATTGATCTCGGCTGCTCTGGCGTAATACTCCAGGGCGCGCTCGTACAGCCGCAAGCTGAGGTAGTTGCGGCCCACATACACGTACAGGAAGGTCAGGTTGGGGCTGAGCTCAGCGGCATTGAGATACTGCTCGATGGCGCTGCGGTACTGCCCGAGCGATTCCAGCACAGTGGCGTATACGCGGTGGGCATCCATCGAGTCGGGTGCAATGGAGATCGCTTTGGCGGCGTTCTGCTCTGCCTGCGACCACTTCTGCTGGTCGAGCAGGACCTCAGCGTAGAATGCCAGCGCCAGCCCGTTCTCAGGGTCCAGACCATAAGCGCGCACCGCCTCGCCCTCGGCTTCCAGCAGCAGCTCCTGGCGGCGCTCATCCGAGACCAGCGGGCTGGAGGCGTACCAGTCCAGCACGAAAGCGCGGATGGCGTGGATGTCGCTGTCGTCAGGATTCTGCTCGACCGCCTTGTTGATCGACTCCAGCGCTTGCTCCAACCGCTCCAGCCGGTCAGCGTCATTGCTCAGCATGGTGATCGAGTAGGTCTGGATGCGAGCTTTTTCAGCCCAGGTACGTGCGTCGGTGGGGTCCATATCCAGAGCGCGCTGGTAGGTATCGATGGCGTCGGGTCTGGGTGGTGCCGGCTGCGGGGAGTCCGGGTCGTCCAGCTTTCCGGCCTGGAAATAGGCCTGTGCTTCCTGGACGTACGATCCGGCAGTGCGGGTGGGTGTAGGAGTAGGCTCGAAGAGCGGCTCCACCCGGCCGCGCTGGATGCCCAGCAGCAGCCAGATGCCGAGCAGGATCAGGCTGATCCACAGCATGATGCGGTAGGGGTTTGCCCTGGCTCTTGCCGGGCGGTAGTTGGGGCGCTTGCCGACGATATTACGTTCCATGGGCTGCTACGGTGTGGGGGTGGCTTCAGCTTCGCCTTCAGGGGTGGGCGTGGGGGTAGTGAGGCTGTCCTGGCAGAGTTGGATGCCGGCCTGGGCGTTCTCAACCGCCAGCTCGTAATCCGGCACGCCGTTGAGCAGCGCCTGGAAGACGGGTACCGCCTCGGTGCAGCGACCATTCTTGGCCAGGGCAAAGCCGTAGAACCAGTAATACTGCGCCACAGTGCTGTAATCCAGCGGCAGGCCTTCGACCGCCGTGCCGTCCTCGGCTGTGCCGCCGTGCACCACCATCGCCAGCGCGGGGATGGCTTTATCCAGCTCCTGGTTGCGGTAGTACATCACGCCCAGGTTGCCGTGCAGGCGGGGGTTGTCAGGCTCGACTTTGGTCGCCTGTTCGGCGTACTGCACAGCTTTGCCGAACTGGCCTTCGTTGGCGTATGCCAGCGAGATCTCGGTGGGGGCGACCGGAGAATCGGGGTTGAGAGCAAAAGCGGTCAGAAGCTCTTCGACCGCCAGGTCGTTCTCGCCCTGCACCCGGTAGGCAAACCCCAGGTTCAGGTGCAGGTCGGCGATCTTGTCGTTGATGGCGATGGCGGCTCTCAGCTCGTTGATGGCTTCTTCTACATTTTGAGTGTTGACCAGCACCAGGCCGCGGGCGCGGTGCGTTTCCAGCAGGCTGGGGTCCAGGTCGCGAGCGAGCTTAGATGCTTCGATGGCCTTATCCAGGTCGCCGAATTCGCCCTTGTTGATCAGGATCTCGGCATAGAAGGCGTGCGCCAGGGCGTTGTTCGGGTCGAGCTCCAGGGCTTTTTTTACCGCCGCTTCAGCCTGCAGGTGGTCCTCCAGGAAGCTCCATGCCCAGCCCTGGACGGCGTGCGCCAGGGGGTTGTTGGGGTTGACCAACAGGGCGTTCTGGGTGTTCTCAATGGCGGCCTGGTAATCTCCGGCGAAGACCTGCAGGCGGGCCAGCGTCACATAGATGGCAGGGTTGTCCGGGTCGGCCAGGATGCCTTCCTGATAAGCCTGGATAGCCTGCGCCAGCTTGCCCTCCCGGTAGAGCTGATCGGCCTCGTTGACGTAGGCCTCCGGGCTGCGGGTGGGGGTGGGTGTGGGGATGAACAGCGGCGGGGTCGCCGGAACCACCACCTGGTTTAAGTATAAAAACACCCCAATCAGCGCCACGAGCAGGATGATCCGCCACGGGCTGGAGCGCCGCTTGCGCCGGGTGTTCATGTTCCAGCGGTTGCCTCTTAAGTACATGTTAAGAGCATATTACCATCTCAATGGATTGCGAGTCAAGCAGAATGGGGGTGGGAGGGGTGGATGCTAAGCTGGGGTTAAGGATAGTGCGATATGCGGGGTGCGGAGTGTCAGGTGGGAAGTGCGAGGTGCGGAGTGTCAAGTGCCAAGTGTCAAGTGCCGATGACGATATGAATGGTGGTCGTTATTTCCTGACGGTCACCTGCTCCCATGTTCGAGCACGTTCTGCCAGGCTTTGTATCTCAGCTCGGCCACTTGTTTCCTGCCGGCATCGGCAGTGATGGCGGTGCTGTCTAAATGGTCGCTCAGCAGCCAGTTCAGCCCGCTGGTGCCCGTGCCCGAGCCGGTGCGCATGGCCACCCGCACCGTACCGGCGTAGTAGTATTTGACCATGGTGGAGGTCGAGCC
>JAQBDA010000285.1:0-5707 GCA_032124675.1 Chloroflexota bacterium | reverse complement strand
GCATTAGGGGGAGGGTTGGGGGTGTTTGGGCGGGCTACTCCCGCCCAAACACCCCCAATTTTCCCAGAACAGCGTTACATCTATCTATATAGTTGTCTCAAGCGCGACCTTCTGCGCTTGGATTGAACCCATTTTATATAGATCGTGGTAAGCCAGAAACCCGATTGCCACATATGCTATGGTTTTCGGGATCATGAGCATACCGATTATCGGTACTTGCTGAACGAATAGGTGATATTGAAACCGATCTCAATCCACATCCGCATGGATTCAGGCATTAAATCACTCCATCTTAGACTGGCTGGCAAACAATCGTACTTTAACAAAGATAGCGGGTAATGTCAAGAAGAGGTAAATCGCGATGGATAAATATGATACGATTCAGCCTGGTCTTATTCACTTTGGCGATCCATTCAAAGAGGTTCATATGATCGACATCCCTGACGCGGATATCCTGCCGCTCTCCCTCGAACACAACTTCTGGACCTGGTCGGCGCAGTCCAGGGTCTCACCCATCCCGATCAAGCGTGCCAAAGGAGTGTACTTCTGGGACGTAAACGGAAAGCGCTACCTGGATTTCAACTCTATGGTGATGTGTGTGAATATCGGTCACGGTGATGAGCGGGTGATCAATGCCATGATAGACCAGGCGCACGAGCTGGCATTCGCCGGACCACCCATGGCAACTCGACCTCGAGCTGCCCTCGGACAGCTGCTGGCTGAGATCACTCCCGGGAATCTTGACCGCTTCCTGTTCACCCTGGGCGGGGCAGATGCCAACGAGAACGCGATCAAACTTGCCCGGGCTTACACAGGCCGCCACAAGATCCTAGCACGCTACCGCTCCTACCACGGGGCTAGCGCCGGTGCAATGGCGGCTACTGGTGACCCGCGCCGGCTGGTGTGGGAACCCAACCTGATGCCAGGGGTGTTGCATTTCCTCGATCCCTACCGCTACCGGTCCACCTTCCACCGCACGCATCCCGATATCTCTGAAGCTGAGTTCACCCAGGACTATCTCAACCATCTCGAAGAGATCATCACCTACGAGGGACCACAAACCATTGCCGCTATCCTGTTAGAGACCGTCACCGGGACAAACGGGGTCATCATTCCACCTGAAGGCTACCTGATGGGTGTGCGTGAGCTTTGCGACCGCCACGGCATCCTGCTCATCGCCGATGAGGTAATGAGCGGGTTCGGGCGCACAGGCCGCTGGTTCGCGGTGGAGCACTGGGATATCGTCCCCGATATGATGACCCTGGCAAAAGGGCTCACATCCGGCTATGCTCCGCTGGGCGCAGTGGCGATGAAGCCTGAGATCGCAGAATTTTTCAACGAACGAGTCTACCAGGGTGGGCTGACCTATAACGCACACCCAATATCACTGGCAGTGGCTATCGCCAATATCCAGGTGCTGAAAGAAGATCGCCTTATCGAGAATTCCGAGAAGATGGGACTCGTTTTACACCGCATGCTCACAGACCTGGGCGAGCAGCACCCATCGGCGGGGGAAGTGCGTTCGATCGGCTTATTCGGGGTTATTGAGCTGGTGCGCAGCCGGGCGACGAAAGAACCGCTCGCCCCTTACGATGGCAGCAGCCCGGAAATGAATGCTATCCGCAGCTACCTGCTGGAACACGGCTTGTACTGCTACACTCACTGGCATACCGTGCTTGTTGTCCCGCCCCTGATCATCAATGAGGAACAGCTCGGTGAATGACTGGCGGTCCGGGACAAGGCGCTGGTAATCAGCGACTCCGCAGTCACATGAATTACATCCCTTAACAAAAAAGAACGCCGTTTTTAGCGACGTTCTATTTTGTTATATCTTCAAATAGCAACTGGATACCCCTTGGCAGGTTAACTGCCAAACAACATCGGGATAAATAGAATATTCCCATTAGGTGCAGGATCAACAGTGTGTTGGACGTCCTCAGCAGGTAGATAATTGAAATCTCCCTCCTGAGAGGCGGTGAGCACGCATGTTCCGTAAGTCATTGTCATCGTGACAGTATATACGCTGGTGGTACAGCTCCCGCTGGCAGCCAGAGTAACCGGCAGATTCGAGCTTGATACCGGTGCGACCGTGAATGAGGTCTGGTATTTTACCGGAGAGGCTGGCTCATCGAAGGTAATGACCTGGCTGGCTCTGGCAGCATCAATGGTGCTGATGACGTTTGTTGCAGGACTGTAGTTATCGTCACCTGCCTGCATAGCCACGATGGTGCAGGTTCCTGTACCGCCGATCATGCTGACCGTCGTCCCAACAAGGCTGCACACGCCGGATACATCAAACGAAACAGGCAGTCCCGAGCTGGCGGAAGCTTCCAGATCGAAAGACGTCACATTGGCTGCGGGTGAAACTGGGGGTGTAAGCGTGATAGATTGGTCGGCTTTCTGTGCCTCGACTGCGTTCTGGATATCTACGGCGGGATTGTAGTTATCGTCACCTGCCTGTGAAGCAGTTAGTATGCATGCAGTTGACCCGCTGGTCATGGTCACCTGAGCCCCATCGTTACTGCATCCCCCATCTGATGTAAGATTCACCGGCAAACCCGAACTCGCCGATAGAGTGACGGAAAAAGCGGATCCGTAAACTGCCGGTGATGGAGGAGCAGGGAATTCGATCACCTGGTCAGCCTTGGCCGCATCCACAGTACGCACTACGTCACCCGCAGGATTGTAATTATCATCACCTGGCTGGGATGCGATCAGCGTACATATTCCTACACCGCTGGTCATGCTGACCTCATATCCCGAATTTGTGCAGCTTCCCAAGGCTGTCATCTCAACCGTTAGACCCGAACTGGCGGTTGGAGAGACAACAAAAATTATACCAAATACGGCCGGGCTGGCAGGCTGGTCGAAGGTTATTGCTTGATTGGCTTTATTTACGGTCAGCTGTGCCTGATTGGAGCTTGCAGTACCGCAGGCATTGCTCACCACCGCATGATATAGACCTGAATCAGACATGCTCGCAGACAGGATAGAAAAAGTGCTTTGATCTTCTCCGGGGATCTGGGTTCCATCTTTGTACCACTCATAGGTCAGGGGAGAAGTCCCTGTAGCGGTTACAGCAAATGCAACCGGATCCCCAAAAACAACTGTTTGATCGCCGGGGTCGGTCTGGATGGAGGGTGAACTACAGGTTGCTACATAGGTGGCTGTGACCGTTGTTGCTCCACCCGATGACCCGACGAGAAGTGGACTCGCTGGAAGTGTGCTGATCAGTTGGTAATCCTGGGTTCCCACGGTGATCGAGGCCGGGAAACCACTGTAAGTAAACGTAGAACCCGGGTCTGCACCCACGGAAGCACTCACATTCGGCGTGGTGAATGTGGTCGTATAGCTGGTTGGGTTGCCGCCATTGTTCACACGCGTACCCGAGATGGTAAAGGAAACGCCATCTGGAACCCCGGTCGCATAGAATCTGATATTATGACCTGGAGCAAGTGGCCCATTGATATTTATGTGACCCTGGGCTTTGCCGACTGGAATCACCAGGGGCAGAGCTAGTGCCACAAGGATCAAACTGATCAATATCGGTGGTCGAATTGGTTTCAACATCGCTACCTCCTGGACGCGCATCCTTGAATTGTGAATAGAAAGATGGGGGTATTATATTGATACAATCCAGGACAATCTACCCGGCTATCAAGGATGAGAGTATACAATGTCGAAAGGTTGTAATGGGGCAAGAATTCTCGCATGCATACCAGAGAGATTCTTGAAGAGCGTGTAAACAATGTTGGGAGCGGAGAACAGCGCGTTAGCAGAGTCCTGCGTTTTCCTGCGACGAACGGTCTGCGCGCCAGCTCCATCATAGTGCTGCCAGAGAAGCTACTGGCGCTGCTGCCCGCGAAATTGCCTCCAGTCACCGAGTGGGGACGGATGGATCATCATCACCTTCGATGCGGCTCCAACGGGCAATCGCGACCCACAGGACAATAAGTATTATTATTAACTGGACTCTGGCGAAAAACATGGATAAGTTGAACATGGGAAGCCTCCTGAGTAGAATAGCCAAAAGGCTAACTACCTGTTCCAACAGGAGGTCATCCCATGCTCACCCGTATTGTACACAATTCTCCCAAAATATGCGCATTTTTCGGCTCGTTGAACCTGGATTTGTCCAAGCCGCAGCGCCAGCACATGCTCAACCTGATGGATGCCCTGCTGGTGTGCGAAGACACCAAGACGTTGGCGGCGTTGCAACGGCAATTTATCGCAGCGCCGGATGCTTCCAATATGGCCGATTATCTGCGCATCAGTCCCTGGCAAGCCGCCGCTGGTCGGGCGGCCATCCGAGCCAGCCAGGTAAGTTGGGCCGTGGCACAAGCAGAGCGTCTCAACCTGCCCAAGGTTCTCTACATCAATCTCGACGACTCCTTAGGCGAGAAAGACCGGGATACCCGCCATCTGGAACCGGTGGACTGGTTTCACGATCATACCGAGAGCACCAAAACCAGACCGGTCTTCAACACCGCCTTTTGCTCTCCCGAAGCGACCATACGTATTGGGAAGATCGTCGTCACCGTCGATCTACGCTTGTACTTGCGCGAAAAAACTGTCCGGCGGCTCAATCGGCGCCGCCCACCCGGGCAGCGCATCCCCTTTCGCTCCAAGAACCGCCTGGCACGCGCCATTCTGGAGGATTTGCGCCCGTTGCTGCCCGCCGGATGGACGATCACCGTGCAGTTCGACAGTTGGTACGCTTCCGAGCAGTTGATCAACTATGTCCATCGCCGAGGCTGGCAGGTCACCTGCGGCCTCAAGCACAACCGCAAACTGAATGGCCAACGCATCGATCAAGTTGCTTCCGCTCTCAGGCACAGGCGGTACACCCACGTTGCGGTGACCGCTGCGGACGGGAAGAAACGCACCTACTATGTGCGCCAGACCACCGGGCGCCTGGTGAAAGTTCCCTTCGATGTCCGCGTCTTCTTTTCGAGACGGCACCCCAGGGACAAATCCCTGGCGTATTTCATGAGTACGGATCTCACTCGCTCGGCCCAAGCGGCCTTGCAGGGTTACAGCGGACGCTGGTCATGCGAAACGGTCAACTTCTATTTGAAGACCCAACTTGGGCTGGCCGATTTTCGGGTGCAAAGCTACGAGGCGGTGGACAAATATCTGGTCGTTGTACTGCTGACCTGGGCGTATGTCGAACGACGCTTCGAGCAAGAACGTTCGGCCCAGATCAAAACCTATGGCGACCTCATCCGGCGGCATCGGGACGAACACGCGGTCGAATGGCTGACCGGCGCTTTGGAGATGATGCGAGAGACCGGCGATCTCCAGCAGGTTTTACAACGCTACCTGCGTCTGGAAGCGATCCCCGCTTAATCCCATCTGCCGGATTGGGACCAAAATGGCCGGGCTTCTTGCCGGGTATGTATTGCGCGCCCCTGATTGCCTGGGAAGGCATCCATGTCTTTCGCTGTTAAAGTTCAAATTCGCCAATGTCCAGTTATTAAGAAGGCCTGGTGGTATTACTTTCAGTCTATTTGGTTCTCTTCCTGGGACTGGTTCGTACCGGTGGAGCATCCAGGGGACCCAACCGGGGTGGACCGATCATGCTGTACACCAGCGAATAGAACAAGGTAAACAATCCGAATCCAATGATGACCAGCAGAACGGTCACAATCGTGATCGCATAGAATTGTTTCATTGGCCCCAGTATGGGCAGCACGACCGTTTGGGT
>JAQBDA010000284.1:0-4462 GCA_032124675.1 Chloroflexota bacterium | reverse complement strand
TGCCCATTCCAGGCAGGTTGAATGTGCCTACGGAGTGGGAGTGAGAGGCGGGAGGTGAGTATTGGGAGAAGAAATTGGAGTTGAGCTGCAGGATGTAGTCAAACGCTTCGAAAATGTCACTGCGGTCGATCACGTTTCCCTGAAAATCAAAGATGGGGAATTCTTTTCGCTGCTCGGTCCCAGCGGCTGCGGAAAGACAACCTCCTTGCGGATGATCGCTGGTTTCGAAATGCCGACCCAGGGGGAAGTCTTTATCGGGGGGGTGCCCCAGGGCTACCTGCCGGCATATAAGCGTCCGGTGAACACGGTTTTCCAGCACTATGCCCTCTTCCCCCATATGACCGTGCAGCAGAATATCGCTTTCGGTCTGGAGATGACCCGCGTGCCGAAAGACGAGATCAAACAGCGGGTCGCCGATGTCGTTGAGCTGGTGCATCTCAAAGGCATGGAACGCCGCCGCCCCAAGCAGCTCTCGGGAGGCCAGCAGCAGCGTGTCGCCCTGGCGCGCGCCCTGGTCAACCACCCCAAAGTGCTGCTGCTGGATGAGCCGCTGGGTGCCCTGGACCTCAAGCTGCGCAAGGCGATGCAGGTGGAGCTAAAGGAGTTGCAGATTCGCGTCGGCATCACCTTCGTCTATGTCACCCACGACCAGGAAGAAGCCCTGACCATGTCCGACCGCATCGGCGTGATGGACCGGGGTAAGCTGCTGCAGGTCGATACCCCCCAGATGGTGTACGAAGCCCCCACCACCCGCTTTGTCTCGGATTTTATCGGCGAAACGAACTACCTCAGCGGCCACGTCACATCTCTGCAGGGAGATGTCTGCGAGGTAGCGGTCGAACCCGGGCTGCGAGTCTGGGCTGCTGCCGTCCCGGGGGTGCAGTCAGGCAACCAGGTAAGTGTGGCATTTCGGCCAGAGAAGGTCTACCTCAATATCGAATCCAACCAGGAGATGAACACCCTGTCTGGCACCGTGCGAGACGTGGTGTATACCGGCTCGGCGACCACCTACCACGTCGAGCTGCCAGACGGCAGCATCCTGATGGCTCGCCAGCAGAATTTCGAAACCTTGCCGGATACACGTTTTCATGTACGCGATCAGGTAGAGGTCTCATGGCCGATCCAGGCATCGAAGGCATTTGCAGAGTGATGGGGAGCTGTAACTTATGATGAAATTCCTCCGCCGTCACCCATCCATGAATGCCTGGCTGCTGCTGGCGCCGGCTCTGATCTGGCTGCTGGCATTCTTTGTCGTCCCCTTGTTTATTGTTGTCAGCTACAGCTTCCTGGAGCGCGGCACCTACGGCGGGGTGGTCGGGCAGTTCACGCTGGAGAATATCCAGCGTGTTTTCGACCCGCTCTATCTGAGCACATTCCTGCGCTCGATCTACATCGCCCTGCTGACAACCTTTTTCTGCCTGCTGATCGGCTACCCTCTGGGTTACTTTATTGCCACACGCCCGCCGCAGCGCCGCAATACCCTGCTGCTGGCACTGATGATCCCTTTCTGGACTAATTTCCTGATCCGCACCTATGCCTGGCTGACCTTGCTGCGCACCAATACCGGTCTGATCAACGTCTCCTTGATGTCGCTGGGGATCATCGATAAGCCGCTGCCCCTTTTTGGCAACGACTTTTCGATTGTATTGGGACTGGTGTACGGTTGGTTGCCGGATATGGTGCTGCCCATTTTCGCTGCCCTCGACCGGCTGGATGTGGGCTTGCTGGAAGCTGCCAGCGATCTGTACGCACCCGGCAGGCGCGTTTTCCGGCGGGTGATCTGGCCGCTTTCCCTACCAGGTGTGATCGCCGGCTCGATGCTTGTCTTTATTCCCTCGCTGGGTGCCTTCGTCACTCCGGCGATCCTGGGTGGTGGGAAGACGCTGATGATGGGCAATGTCATCAGCAACCAGTTCCTGGCTGCTCATGACTGGCCGTTCGGCTCGGCGCTATCCTCCTTGATGATGGGCGTCATGCTGTTTGCCACCCTGATCTACTTCCGTTCGACCTCCGGGCAGGCGAGGGCTGCATGAGCACAGTACAACAATCCACATTGGCGGTACCCAAGGAGACGCGCGCCAGCCGCATGGCTCGCTACCGCGCCAGGCTCGGCAGCACCGCCCTGTCGGTGTACGGTGTGATTGGCTATCTCTTCCTTTACCTGCCAATCATCATCCTGGTGATCTTTTCGTTCAACGATTCGCGTTCCACCGCTCAATGGAGCGGGTTCAGCCTGCGCTGGTACGGCGAGATGATCGCCGATGACCAGGTGATCCTGGCGCTGTGGAACAGCCTGTTCGTGGCTATCGTCTCCACCCTCATCGCGACGGTGCTGGGGACGCTGGCTGCCCTGGGCATGGAACGTTATAGATTCCGCGGCAAGCTGGCAGTAGATGCGCTGCTCTACTTGCCGATCATCATTCCTGATATTGCCATGGCGATCATGCTGCTGCTCTTTTTCAACCTGAGCGGCATCGGCTTTACGCCCTGGAAGCTGGAATTCATAGGGCTGCGCCTGGCAGTACCGTATTCGGTGATCATCGGTCACGCAGCATTCAATGTCGCATTTGTGGCTGTAGTTGTGCGCGCCAGGCTGGCGAATATGGACCCGGTGCTGGAGGAAGCCGCCCAGGACCTGTATGCCGATAGCTGGCGCACTTTCTGGAAGGTGACATTCCCGATGATGATGCCTGGCGTGCTGGGCGGGGCACTGCTGGCATTTACCCTCTCTCTGGATGAGTTCGTAATCACTTTCTTCACCTCGGGTGCCGGTTTCAATACACTGCCGATCCGCGTCTTTAGCATGATCAAGAAAGGTGTTACCCCTAAGATCAATGCGGTATCAACACTGATGCTGGCATTTTCCCTGCTCCTGGTGCTCGTCTCGGTGTTCTTTCGCAAGAAAGGAGGTGAGGATACGCCGGTAGACTTGAGCTTATGAGCCTCGCTTTGGCTGCCTGATAGCGGTCAAAGCAGGCAGCAGTACAATGACCTTAACGAATAAAGCCATTCTGTTCAACAACCGCAAGTTGAAGGAGAATAGTAATGAAAAGGAACGCCATTCTATTTTGGATCGCCCTGATGCTGGTCGCCAGCCTGCTGCTGGGAGCCTGCGGTGGAGGCGCAACGCCCACCGAAGCACCGCCTGAGCCGCCAGTTGAGACGGAAGCACCGGCGGCAGAGGTGACCGATGAACCCGCTGCGGAGATAACCGAAGCGCCGGCTACGGAGGGCGGGCTCGAACCTGCCGGTGAGATCGTCATCTACCACTGGTCAGAATACATCGATCCAGAGATCTATACAATGTTCGAGGCTGAGGAGGGCATCCGGATTGTGGAGGATAACTTCTCGAGTAACGAGGAGCTGCTCGCCAAGCTGCAAGGAGGAGCTACCGGTTACTCCTTGATTGTTCCCTCAGATTACATGGTGAGAATCATGATCGAGGAAGGCATGCTGGCGGAGCTGGACCATGCCAATATCCCCAACCTGAGCAACCTTGCACCGCGTTTTCAGGATGTTCCATATGACCCTGGCAATGTGTACTGCGCGCCTTATCAGTGGGGTACTACCGGGATCGGTTATATCGCCTCGGAGGTCGAAGAGCCAGTAAGTTGGGCAGCGATCTTCGATGCTGACCCCGAGTCTGCCTATTACGGGCGCTACACCATGTTGGACGACACACGTGAGAGCTTTGCAGCAGCCCTCGCCTATCTCGGTTATGATATCAATACCCGGGATGAAGCCCAGCTCAACGAAGCCAAGGACCTGCTGATCAAAGCCAAGGCCGGTCTGGCGGGCTACGACAGCGATACCTACGAGGACCTGCTGGCCTCCGGCGAGAACCTGCTGGCGCACGGATGGAATGGCGATTTCCTGGTCGCCCAGGAAGAGAACGAAGATATCGCTTATGTCATGCCGCAGGAAGGCGGCGTGATCTGGGTGGATAACATCTGCATCCCTGTCACCGCTTCGGATGCGGAGAAGCTGGCAGCAGAGTATTTCATCGATTTCCTGCTGCGCGATGACATCGGCGCCATGCTGACGGAGTATAACTACTACGCCAGCCCGAACGCAGCGTCGGAAGAACTGATCGATGAAGAAATAACCTCAGACCCAGCGATCTACCCTCCCGCGGATGTAATGGAGCGTCTAAATTTTCTGGAGCCTGTAGAAGAAGCGGAATCAATCTACCAGCGCCTGTGGGATGAGGTGAAATCGGCACAATAACCATCTGAGCATGGTGTGGTGTGTGGCGCGCTGTTCCCCTTGCGTACCACACCCACACCACCTTTAAACACATATTTGGACGATCGCAGATTAATTGGGCCCAAGGATAGATAGGTGGGCATCACCCGCCTATCTATCCCCAAATCCCGCCTGAACTGCGCAACATCAGTTAATAAATTAGAGGATAAACAAATGTGGATCAACGGCAAACTCACCAATGGAAATTCCACTGAGA
>JAQBDA010000283.1:0-7671 GCA_032124675.1 Chloroflexota bacterium | reverse complement strand
CTGGGACAAAGCGGGATACCGCTAAGCAGCGGCCCGCAGGCCACGCAGACCGCCATCAGCCAGGGGACAGCCACACCACGCAGCCGCCCGCTGGTCGGCATCGTCGTTGGGCATTGGGACGATACTTCCGGCGACCAGGGGGCAGTGTGCAGTGATATCAGCCTGACCGATTTCCAGGTCAACCAGTCGGTAGCTGCCCTGGTTCGAGACCAGCTCATCGCCCGGGATATCGATGTCGATATGCTGCGCGAATTCGATCCCAAACTGAATGGCTACCAGGCCAGCGCGCTGATCTCCATCCACGCCGATTCCTGCGATTATATCAACGACGAAGCCACCGGTTTCAAGGTGTCAGCTGCCATGTCCAACCCGCGTCCGCAGCTATCTCAACGCCTGACAGCCTGTCTGCGGCAGCGCTACGCCCAGTCAACCGGCATGCAGCTCCACAACAGCATAACTGCCGACATGACCAGCTACCATGCCTTCGATGAGATCAATGAGAACACAACCGCGGCGATCATCGAAGTCGGTTTCCTGAACCTGGACCGTGAGATGCTGACCCAACGGACGGACAAGGTTGCACAGGGGATCATCGATGGGCTGCTGTGCTATCTGAACAACGAAGAGATACCGTTCGCTGCAACACCGCAGACCACGCCACAGGAGGCACCTACGCCATACCCATGAGCCCCGACAGCGAAGCTACCCAGCCGGTACCAGCACCGAACTACCGCGCAGCCATCCGTCAGGCACGCCAGGCTATCCAGCGCGGCGACCGTCTGGAAGCGCATCGTTGGGCAGCCCAGGCGGCTGCCATGAAGCCTCAGGAGGAGGATCCCTGGCTGCTGCTGGCGGCTGTCTCCAGCCCGAGGGCCAGCGTGGCTTACCTGAACAAGGCGCTTGCGATCAACCCAGAGAGCCGGCGCGCCCGGCAGGGCATGCACTGGGCTGCCCGCCGCCTGCGTGAGAGCCCGCCGCCCCGGCCGCTGTACCCCCGGCGGCTGGTGAAGGGACCGATCGCCTCTGACGCCATGGTGCGTCCGCGGCCGGCGCTCCTGCCGATGATCCTGGCTTTGCTGGTTGCCTGCCTGCTGCTGGCTGCCTGGTACGGCACTCCGGCTTATTCATCTGCCGTTTCGAACCTCAACCCCCTGGCCCTGGCGCAGAGCGACATCGACAAGCTGACCCGTACACCGACCCCTACCAGTACATTCACCCCCACGCCAACCTTCACACCGACGCCAACCAACACGCCCACACCCACCCCGACCGATACGCCTACTGCTACGCCAACCGAGACGCCAACCGAGACGCCGACTCCAGAGCCGACCAAGAAGCCTAAAAAGAATAAGAACCAGGCGGCGGTCTCCTATGCCTACCCTGGGCGACCGGCAGGCGTTGACGACTCAGAATTCTGGATAGACGTCGACCTTAGCTCGCAGCGTACTTATGCCTATATCGGCGACACGCTGCAGCGAGAGTTCCTGGTATCCACTGGCACATGGATACATCCAACCGTCACCGGCACTTTCCGTATCTACGTTAGATACCGCTATGCAGATATGTCCGGTCCGGGGTATTACCTTGCAAATGTGCCTTATGTGATGTATTTCTATAAAGGCTATGGGCTGCACGGCACTTACTGGCACAATAATTTTGGCGTGCCCATGAGCCACGGCTGCGTCAATTTCACCATCGATGACGCCGGTTGGGTATTCCAGAATGCCAGGGTCGGCACGGTTGTAAATGTCCACCAGTGAGCCATGGTGTTCCGGTGTCAGGTGTCAGGTGCAGGTTGCGAGGGGGAGTCAGCGGCCCGGAGAGGGAATGGCTAAGCCGGTTCGTAATGCAGCAGTATGATGCCGCAATCGAAAGGGATGGATCTCATTAATCTGAGGTCGAGCCTTTGGTTGAGGTCCTTGAATATAGTTAATCCACTCCCCAGGACTGCCGGATTGACAAATAAATAGAACTCATCCACCAGACCTGCCTGGATGAGCGCGGAAACCAGCGTCGCTCCGCCATAGACGATCATGTCTTTCCCAGCCTGGCTTTTCAGCCGGTTGACTTCGGCTGCCAGGTCGCCAGGTGCAATGACGGTATTTTCCCACTCCGATCTGCTCAGGGTTCTCGAAAACACAACCTTCGGGGTCTCCACAAACTTTACTGCCGCTGCATGTTCGGGGTGGTCGGGATTGCCGGCCACTTCCATCCAGTGAGTAATAAATCCGTCTACCATCTTCTTGCCAAGCAAGATAGTGCCGATGGATTCGGTTAACTGACCCACGTAGCTTTTCAGATCATCATCCCAATCCCATACCATCCAGTCCAATTCCCCATTTGGACCGGCAACAAAGCCATCAACCGACATCTGCACCTGCAATTTCAGCTTTCTCATTGATTTGCACCTTTCAAGGAGTATTTATCCCACTTTCTGCTATTGATTCTACTATGGAAAGTGGATATACTTAGGTAATTCAGGTATTCTATATCCAATATCAAAGGAGCCGTCTATGAACCAGAACAATCCCTCCCTGAAAGCACTCGATGAGCTGATCGAAAAGCGCTCGATCCTGCAGCACCCCTTCTACCAGGCCTGGCGAGAAGGCCGCCTCAGCCGCGAGGACCTGGCAGTCTATGCCCAGGTCTATTACCCGCACGTGGCAGCCTTCCCCGGCTATTTACAGGCAGCCCTACAGACTGCGGATGACAGCCTGGTGCGCGGCGAGTTGGAGAGCAACTTGGCGGAGGAACTCGGCGAACCCAAAGCGCACCCGGAGCTGTGGCTGGATTTCGCTTCAGGTCTGGGTCTGGAACGCGAGCAGGTGAGTGAAGCCTCTCCGCATCCTGCGGTAAAGCAGATGGTGGCGGTCTTCGAGATGCTCTCAGAACAAAGCACCCCCAGCGCCCTTGCAGCCCTGTATGCTTACGAATCGCAGCAGCCGGAGGTAGCGCGCACAAAAGCAGATGGGCTGGTCGAGCTGTACGGCATCGACGACCCGCAGACTCTGGCATATTTCGAGGTCCACGCCGAAGCCGACCTGCGACATAGGGCAGGTGAACGCAAGGCGCTCGAGCACTGTCTCAGCGATGGAGCCAGCATGGACCAGGTCTTGCAGGCGGCCGGTCAGGCACTGGATGCTTACTGGGGCTTGCTGGATGGGGTTTGTGCCGAAACGGGCGTGAGCTAATATTTTTTGGTATGATTAGGGGGATGGCACTCAAAGCGCTTTTTGAAGGGCTGGTGGTTGACGAGTACGATCGACCGGTCGGTATGGCATATGTTGGCGAGGAGCCGTGCTACGTGGTCGACGACAACGGCTTCCTGCGCCATATCCCCTCCGAGCAGGTGGACCGGCAGGTGCTGGATGCCATGCACCAGATGATCAAGGGGCACGAAGACCTGCTCTCGCAGCAGGCTGCCAAAATGATTGGGCAGGAAGATGTCTTCTCTGTTGCCATGCTCGCCAACCAGCTCAAACAGATCGAAGAACAGTTCGAGACATTATTGAACACCGGCATCCCCGAAGATGCACGCTCCTACATGGGCATGATGGGCTTCCGCGTGCGCATCAATTATCACGGCGAGGTACTGGAGGTCGAGCAGCCGGGGATGATCGACGAAGAAGAGTAAGAAATCCCCGCAGGTTTGAAACCTGGGTCAGCCAGAGTTGGCAACCATTGTATTTACCTCGTCACCATGACGTTTGGTAATGGACTGGAAGCCATACGGCATCATCAAGAGGCCGTCTTTAATGGGGTCATCTGACATTTTCCGTGAGAAAATTACTATAAAGTCCGCTAATTATACCTATCCAATACGAATAAATCCGTTAGATATTTATTAGAAAATTCATAAATATCCGGGGCACAAATATGGAAGCGACAAACGAATGTTATCATTAGAATTGTCAGGTATATTTGCTGTTGATATTGGTACAATATTATTAATTGACATTACGCATATCAGGAGGAACAAGGGTAGTATTGGCGGGCAATGCCCACTAACCCCCCTCTCCACAAATTGCGTAAGTACTTATTGAAATGGATGCATGGAGCATATCTATGATGACCTCGGAACATATCATCAATGTAAGTGAAGGCGACTTCGAATACAATGTGCTGGCTTACTCGCAGCAGGTACCGGTGGTGGTCGATTTCTGGGCTGACTGGTGCATCCCCTGCCGAACATTGGGTCCGATGTTAGAGAAGCTTGCCCACGAAGGGCAGGGGTCTTTTCGGCTGGCGAAGGTGGATGTGGATGCCAACCAGGGTCTTGCCACCCAGTTCAATGTGTACAGCATCCCGACCGTAAAAGCATTCCATGACGGGAGGGTTGTTTCCGAGTTCGTCGGAGTGGTCCCCGAACCGCGCCTGCGAGAGTTCGTGCATGCCCTGGCTCCCAGCGAGCTCGACCTTTCCATGGAGAAGGGGCAGAGCCTGCTGAAGCTGGAGCAGTTCCACAGCGCGGAGAGTGTCTTCCGCCAGGTGCTCGACAAAGACTCAACCCAACCGGCTGCCCTGCTGGGGCTGGCAAAGAGCCTGCTGCTGCAAGGGGAAAGCTTCGAAGCGCTGGGCATATTGGAGCGCTTCCCTGCCAGCCGCGAGTTCAGCGCTGCACTATCCCTGCTGCCGCTGGCGGACTTCCTCGAACAGATGGAAAACGGTGATGCCTGGACCGAGGACCCGCTGGATGCAGCTTTCAACCGGGCAGTCAACCTGACCAGACGCGGCAACCTGCCGGCAGCTCTGGATGGGCTGCTGGATATCCTGCGCGAAAACAAGGGCTATCGAAACAGCGCGGCGCGCAAAGCAGTCTTAGGTATATTCGAGCTGCTGGGGGAAGATAACCCCCTCACCCGCCAATACCGTCAGGAGCTGGCATCGGTTTTGTTCTAAACAACCGCACCGGTGAAGAAGATATGTCAGATGCCATAAAATCTGGCTGGAACCCGGTTCGCCTAAGAAACTCGCTTCCCGCGAGTTTCTTTAATATCAGGCTCCGGTTTATCCACAACCGGGAGGAAGGGTTGCCATTTCTCTCATGAAAGCTGGCCTGCAAATTACCTACATTGGTCACGCCACAATCCTGATCGAGATGGATGGCATCCGCATCATCACTGACCCGTTCTTTCGTACATGGGTCTGGCATCTAAGCCGTACCCGCCTGACTATCCAACCTGAGTGGTACCAGGAAATAGACGCCATCCTGATCTCCCACGCCCACTGGGACCATCTGGATATCGTCTCGCTACGCAAATTCGATCCGGGTATTCCAGTGATCGCCCCAGCCGGAGCCCAACCGCTGATCCAGAAATCAGGGCGGAGAAATATCCTGGAGGCGCGGGCGGGCAATAATTTCCAATTCGGAGCTGTGTCTGTTCAAGCCACATACGCTGAGCACAGCGGCAAGCGGGGACCCCTCAGCCAAGAGCTGCCCTGCCTGGGATTCCTTTTGCAGGGATCCCAATCGGTGTATTTTAGCGGGGATACAGCGCTGTTTGACGGTATGGATCACCTGGCGCAAGGTCTGGATGTCGCGCTTCTGCCGGTCTGGGGATGGGGACCGACACTGGGAGATGGTCACATGGATCCTACCCAGGCAGCCGAGGCCGCCCAGCGGCTCTCCCCTCGAATCGCCATCCCGATACACTGGGGCACGCTATACCCGGTCGGTCTGCGCTGGTTGCTGCCACGCTACCTGCACGAGCCGCCGCTGGCATTTGCAGAACAGGTAAGAAAGAAAGCCCCCGGCGTTAAGGTGGAAATCCTTAAGCCGGGGGAGAAGCTGAGATTGGAGCGACTGGAGCTTACAACTGGTGTTGTTCCGCCTGACTGACAGCCACAGGTGCTTTTTTGGGCAGCATCTTCATCCCAAACAGGAAGCGCAGGACGTTGACCCGCCGCACCAGGAACTCGTACAGCAGCATGATGATGGCGAAGCTGGTGCTGGCGATGATGACCCATTTGGCGAAATCCGGAACCTGCCACTGCACCACGAAGTAGCCGATGATGAGCAGTACCGTCTGGTGCATGATGTAGAACGGCAGAACAGCTTCGTTGGCGTACTTCAGGAACGGCGTAGTGAAGTTCAGGTGCAGGCTGGCGAAACCCAATGCCGTCAGGATCCAGCCCCAGGACATGAAGCAGTAGAGCGGTCCGTTCATATCATCGAGCAGCCTGGCAAATTGCGGTTGAGACGAACTGACAGCCAGGTAAAAATATACAGCGCTGAAGAGTATAGCAACCGCTGCAGAGACCCAGCGCATCTGTACGAGGCGATCTTGCAGACGTTTGTTGGAAATGACTACAAAACCACCCAGCAGAAAAGGGATATAGGCCAGCAGAGGCCAACCACCCGGGGCAACCTCACTGCCGGGCAGGTTCTCTGTAAGCTCCAGGAAAAGGAAGGTAAGCAGCGAAAGCAGGTAGATTATTCCCGGAATAGCCAGGAAATCGCCGAACCGGCTGAGGACATTCGAGCCGCGACCTCGCAGCCATCTGAAGAGCGGGTAAAAAACCGCAGCGTAGACCAGCAGAACCAGAAGGTACCACAAGTGCATGCCGGCGAAAGCGAAGTTGCCCTGGCTGCCGATATCCAGGTAGATGCCGTCGAAGTAGTGTGGCAAGAACTCGAAATACGAGCCGGAGAACGTCCCGTGGGTCGATTTCTCCAGATAGACCTGCAGGGAAGCGTGGGTGAATATGCCGACCAGCAATGGCACACCCAGGCGCAGCAGCCTGTCTTTATAATACCTACCTGCCCCACCTTTGCCTATGGCGAAGAATATGCTCGCTCCAGAGATGAAAAAGATCAACGGCATCATCCAGCTCTCAGCAAAACCCTGCATGATATCGACGCTGCGGTATAGAACCAGGCTCTTCACATGCCAGTCGCCCAGGTTGAAAAAGCGTGTAGAATGATACAGGAATATTGTTAAGATGGCTAACACACGCAGCCAATCGAGATCGTACCGGCGCACACCTGTAATTGACTGAGAATTCATGCTGGGTATCCTCGCAATAAATAAATTAGAAGATACGCAGTTCAGGGGAACAGTCATCCCACCAACTGAGTAAGTCCTATTAATTATACATCCCCATGAGAGTGGCAGAGCAGATTGCTTATGCCCTGTCACACAATTATCCCTACTCCACGATTGTTGGAGCACAACCAGGCCGGGAACGAATATTTTCCCGGCAGCGTCTAACTGGTGTATGATTAAACTAACCAATCTGCTCGGGACTGCCCGGTAAAGGGGTGGAATGATGAGACACCGAATACAAAACAAACCTGTATTATTTCTGGTCTTGATCCTGGCTGCTGTGGGAATCCTGGCGGCCGTCCTGGCAATCTTTTATCAGCGCAGCCGGGGCACGCCCGGTACTGCCGTGCAGACCATACCGCTGGCATCCGGCTCAACGGCTGGAGGGACAGGAGTGACCGAAATGGAAGCTGGCGTTTCACGCGTGGCGCTGCGCCTGAGCGAGGGGCAGGCACAGCCGGAGACTCCGGTCAGGCTGCCGCTGGCGGTCGGGGAGCCGCTGCCGGAAGATGAAATTGCGCGCATCCTGGCGAGACTGCCAGAGCTGGTACCGGAAGAGGAAGATCAAGTGGATTTCCGCCTTGCCCAGGACCCGATCCCGCCCCCGCTGACCGGCGAGACGATC
>JAQBDA010000282.1:0-15092 GCA_032124675.1 Chloroflexota bacterium | reverse complement strand
CTGACCGATAAGCAGACCATCGCCATCAACCCCAATACCCTGGCCACCTCTCGGCCCGGTGTATTCGCCGCCGGCGACTGTATTTCAGGCACCGCATTCGTGATCGAGGCCGTCGACCGCGGCCACACCGCGGCCCAATCGATCATCCGCTACCTGCAGGGTGAGCCGCTCGAGCCAGCCCCGAGGCCGGAGCTGCCCGTAGTGCGATTCTCTCAGCAGGAGATCGAAGATAAGCTGGCGCATGGCAAAGTCCACCGCCAGAAAAGGGTGCCGCTGCCGGAACTTGCGGTCGAGCAGCGCCGCGATAATTTCATCGAGGTCGAAGGCGGGTACGACGACCTCAGCGCCCAGGCCGAAGCCGCCCGCTGCATGGCATGCGGCATCTGCTCGGAGTGCATGAGCTGCGTCTATGCCTGCGGGGTCAACGCCATCGACCACGATATGGTCTCCGCAAGCGAACAGGTGCAGGTCGGGGCAGTTATCCTCGCCCCCGGATACCAGATCTATAACGCCCACCTCTCCGAAGAGTACGGTCTGGGGCGCTATCCGAACGTGGTGACCGCCCTGCAGTACGAGCGCATGCTTTCCGCCAGCGGCCCCACCCGAGGGCACGTGCAACGTCCATCCGATGGGGCTTCACCACAGCGCATCGCTTTCCTGCAGTGCGTCGGCAGCCGCGACCAGAGCCACGATTACTGCTCATCGGTGTGCTGCATGTATGCCGCCAAAGAAGCCATTATGACCGTGGAACACGCCTGGGCAGAGGCACGCCAGGGAAATGGACACGGCGAGGTTTCCTGCCAGGTGTTCTTCATGGACACGCGTGCCTTCAGCAAAGGCTACGAGGAATACTACCGCCGTGCCGAGGGTAAATACGGCGTGAAATACACCCGCTGCCGGCTGAGCGAGGTCAAGGAAGACCCGCAGACCGGGAATCTCAGTGTGCGCTACGCCGCCCCTTACGAGGGCGCTCAGGAGGTCATCGAGCAGGAGTTTGACCTGGTCGTGCTCTCGGTTGGCATGGAGATCTCCCAGCAGGTCAAAGAGCTTGGGCACAGCCTGGGGGTCGAGTTGGATGAGTACGGCTTCTGCCACACCACCCTGTTCGACCCGCTGCAGACCAGCCGGGAGGGTATCTATGTCGCCGGGCCGTTCCGCGAGCCCAAAGATATCCCCGAGACGGTCATAGAAGCCAGCGGAGCCGCCGCCAGTGCGGCGCGCTTGCTGGCGCCTGCCCGCTATACCCTGGCCAAGAGCCAGGAATACCCGCCGCAAAGAGACATTTCTGGGGAGGAGCTGCGCATCGGGGTCTTCGTCTGCCACTGCGGCAGCAATATTGGCGGCTACCTGGATGTGCCGCAGGTGGCTGAATACGCCCGCACGCTGCCCGGCGTGGTACATGCCGAGGACAACCTGTACACTTGCTCCCAGGACACTGTTGCCCACATCATCGAACAGGTCAAGGAGCTGGAGCTGAACCGGGTGGTAGTCGCATCCTGCACGCCGCTCACCCACGAGCCGCTGTTTCAGGACGCCATCCACCAGGCCGGGATCAATCCCTATTTATTCGAGATGGCGAACATACGCAACCAATGTTCGTGGGTGCACGCCAACGACTGGGAGGGCGGCACGCTCAAGGCCAAATCCCTGGTGCGCATGGCTATCGCCCGGGCTGCCAAACTGGAACCGCTCAAAGTCGCCAGCGTACCGGTCAACAACACTGCCCTGATCCTGGGCGGGGGCGCAGCCGGGATGAACGCCGCTCTGGCGCTGGCCGACCAGGGCTTCCCGGTGCACCTGGTGGAGCGCCAGGAGGGGCTGGGCGGCAACCTGCGCCATCTGCGCTACTTCTTGCCCGGGAGCAATGGAGGCCAGGCATGGTCGCCCCGGGAGTACCTGTCCGAGATCGTATCCAGGGTGGAAGCACACCCCCTGGTCACGGTACATCTGGACAGCGAGCTGGTCGAGACGCACGGTTTCAAAGGCAATTTCACATCTACACTCAACAGTGACGGGCGGTCATTCCAGGTGCAGCATGGCGTGATCATCGTCGCTACCGGCGGCGAGGAATACAAAGGCGATGAATACGGTTATGGACAGAACACCCGCGTCCTGACCCAGCTTGAGCTCGAGGGATTGCTAGGTGATCGGGCGTCAGGTGGTCCTGCCGGGCAGAACGGCATCCCGAACTCGGTGACAATGATACTGTGTGTCGGTCCGGCCGAAAAATACTGCAGCCGCCTGTGCTGCACCACAGCCATCAAGAACGCCTTGAAGCTCAAGGAACTGAACCCAAAGGCCGAGGTGACCATTCTTTACCGCGACATCCGCACCTACGGTTTTAAGGAGAAGCTCTATACCCAGGCCCGCCGCACCGGTGTGCGATTCATCCAGTACGAATTCGACCGCAAACCGCAGGTAGAGTTCATTCAGGATGTCGGGGCAGCCTCCGCTGCCCAGGGAACGCCATCCAGTTCCGACATCGCGGTGCGGGTCTGGGAACCTGTGCTCGATAGAGAACTGCTCTTGAAGCCAGACCTGCTCGTCCTGAGCAACCCGGTAGTCCCGCCCAGTGGTACCCGCGAGCTTGCCTCCCGGCTCAAGCTCTCAGTGGATATGGATGGCTTCTTCCTGGAGGCGCACGTCAAGCTGCGCCCGGTCGATTTCGCCGCCGAGGGCATCTTTATGGCCGGCGCGGCGCACTATCCTAAATTCCTGGATGAGAGCATCGCCCAGGCGCTGGCAGCCGCCTCGCGCGCCGCCGGTATCCTCTCGCAGGAGACTATGCTGACCAATGCCCGCGTGGCTGTGGTTGACCCGCTTAAATGCGTCGGGTGCCTGACCTGCGTCCGTATCTGTCCTTATGATGTGCCGCTGGTGAGCGGTGAGACGGCTGGCGTCGGAGCTATTTTAGGTGCGGCCTATATCGAGCCCGCAATCTGCCATGGCTGCGGCAGTTGTGCATCGGAATGCCCGGCCCAGGCAATCCAGGTGATGCATTATACCGACGCACAGATACTGACCAAGGTGGATTCTTTATTTGGGAGCCAGGCGGTCGGTTCAGGCTTCATCCCCCTGGAGAGCGTGCAGATCAAGGTGGAAGAATGAATATGACCTCGAAACCGGCATTGCCAGATAACTTCGCCCCCGAGATCGTCGCCTTTTGCTGCCACTACTGCGCTTATGCGGCAGCCGACCTGGCGGGCTCCATGCGCCTGGAATATCCTACATCGATCAAGGTGGTCGAGCTGCCCTGCTCCGGCAAGCTGGACGTCTTATATGTGCTGCGTGCCTTCGAGGACGGTGCCGACGGAGTGATGGTGGCGGGTTGACTGGAGGGCGACTGTCATTACCTGGAAGGTAATCTCAACGCCCGCAGGCGAGTGGAATATGCAAGAGGACTATTGGAGGCAATTGGGCTGGAAGGACAGCGCATCCAGATGATCAATATCTCATCAGCCATGGGCGGGCAGTTCGCAGCCTCGGCATCAGAGATATCCGAGCAGATTGCCAGCCTTGGAGCAAATCCTTTGAGAACAAAGGCTGAAGGCGGTACGCCGAAGGATGAAGAGCATGCTACCTGAACAAATAAAAAACTTCCGGGATATCGTCACCCTAAAAGACGGGGTCAGCGTACTGCTGCGACCGATGACGCCAGAGGACAAACAGCGCATGCTCGACCTATTTGCGCCCATCAGCGACGAAGACCTGCGCTATCTACGCGACAATGTCCGCAACTCAGCACTGGTCGAGAGCTGGTTCGAGCACCTGGATTACAACCGTGTGCTGCCTCTGATCGCCCTGGTCAAGGATCAGCTGGTCGGTCAGGCCACGCTTCACTTTCGCAGAGGTCCAGAACGCCACATAGGCGAGGTGCGTATCTTCCTGGCCAAGAATTTCCGGCGGCGCGGCCTGGGGACGCGTATGCTGAATACGCTGATCGACCTCGCCCGCCGCCAGGATCTGGATATCCTTTTGGCGGAGGTCGTCGCTGATCAATCCAATGTAATCAAAGCCTTCCAAAACCTGGGCTTCGAATTTCGCTGCACGTTTGACGAATATTTCATGCTGCCTGATGGAGACACGCGCGATGTCGCGGTGTTGTTTTTAAGATTACGCCCGAAGATGGATGAGTTCTAACCAGCCTGATTTGGAGGTATTAACCATGATTGTTGCCGAACAAAAACCCCTGAGCGAGCTGAAAACGCTGATCGACAGCGCAGAGAAGGTGCTGGTCGTGGGCTGCGGCACCTGCGTTACGGTCTGCTTCGCCGGTGGATCGCGCGAGGCGGCCATCACCGCCGCCTCCCTGCGCATGTCGTCTAAGCTGGACGGCAACGGCAGGCAGGTCACCGATGTCACCGTGCAGCGCCAGTGCGAGTGGGAATACCTGGATCAGATCGCCGAGCAGGTCGAAGGGGCAGATATCGTGCTCTCATTGGGCTGCGGGATCGGCGTGCAGGCCATCGCCGAACACTTCCCCCAGAGCTGGGTAGTGCCGGGACTCAACACCTCTTTCCTGGGTTTGCCGACGGAGCAGGGAGTGTGGGCAGAGCGCTGTGCCGCCTGCGGCGACTGCGTACTTGGGCTGACCGGCGGCATCTGCCCGATCGCCCGCTGCTCCAAATCGCTGCTGAACGGTCCTTGCGGCGGGTCGGAGGCGGGTCACTGCGAGATCAACCCGGAGATCGAGTGTGCCTGGCAGCTGATCTACGACCGTCTGAGCAGCAAGGATAAGCTCCACGTATTGCTGGATCTGCAGCCGCCGAAGAATTGGCGCACATCTCGTGACGGCGGACCGCGCAAGATCGTACGTAAAGACCTGAGACTGGTGCCGGAGGAAGAATAAGCCATGGCGACGATCACGACTCAGCAAATTGGTGAACAAACCAACGGGTATCTGGCGGGCTCCAACCTGGAGCGGGTATTGAGAGCCGGTCATTTTGCCGTCACCGGCGAGCTTGGCCCGCCGCAGAGCGCGGATGGCGAGGTCATCCGCCAGAAAGCTGCCCTGCTGCGCGGACTGGTGGATGCGGTCAATATCACCGATAACCAGACCGCCATCGTGCGCATGTCCAGCATTGGCGCCGGGGCAATCGTCATCCAGGAAGGGCTGGAACCGGTCATCCAGATGACCTGCCGTGACCGCAACCGCCTGGCGATCCAGAGCGATTTGCTGGGTGCTTTTGCGCTGGGAGCGCGCAACCTGCTCTGCCTGACCGGCGACCACCAGACCTTCGGCAACCACCCCGATTCCAAGAATGTCTTCGATGTCGACTCGATCCAATTGTTGAAGATAGTGACAGACATGCGCGACCAGCACATCTTCCAGTCCGGGGACGCCTTCAAGGGTCAGGAGCCGCGCTTCTTCATCGGTGCAGCCGCCGCGCCTTTCGCTGACCCGGTGGATTTCCGCCCCTACAGGCTGGCGAAAAAGGTCAAGGCCGGGGCCAACTTCATCCAGACACAGCTGGTCTACGATATACCGGCTTTCGAGAGCTTTATGCACAAAGTGCGAGAGCTTGGGCTGCACCGCCAGGTCTACATCCTGGCAGGTGTCGGTCCGCTGAAGAGCCCAGGGATGGCCCGCTATATGAAAAAGAGCGTGCCCGGCATCCTGGTCCCCGACGAATTGATCGAGCGTATGGAAGCTGCCGGGGCAGCCTGGGCCGGCAAGAGCAAAGACGAGCTGACCAAGGAAGACAAGAAAGCCCGCTCCACCGCCTGGCAGGAGGAGGGCATCCGGATCTGCATCGAGCTGATCCAGAGTCTGCGCAAGATCGACGGGGTGGCGGGCGTGCACATCATGGCTATTGAATGGGAGGAAGCCGTCAGACCGATCGTCGAAGGCGCCGGACTGTACCCGCGCCCGGTGGTCCAGATCGGTGGCGAAACGCTGCCCACCAAGGAGGCGGCATGAGCGATAACGCACAGAGCAAGCCGGAAATCTATAATATCAACGGGGATCTCGCCCAACGCATCATGGATGAGCTGGGGGAGAATGTCTACCTGTGCTACCAGTGCGTCAAGTGCACCAGCGGCTGCCCGGTCGGCGAGTACTTCGACTGGCAGCCAAACCAGGTCATGCGTGCCCTGCAGCTTGGGCAGGAAGATGTCGCCTTGCAATCGCAGACCCCCTGGCTGTGTGCCGCCTGCCAGACCTGCAGCACACGCTGCCCACAGGGACTGGATATCGCCGCCATTATGGATTTCCTGACCCGGGAAGCCCTGGCCCAGGGTTACAAACCCCAAGTCCCTGAAGTCAAGATATTCAACGATGCCCTGCTGAGAGAGGTCCGCATCTGGGGGCGCTCTTACGAGCTGGGCATGCTGGTAGAGATGAAGCTGCGCACCAGGGACCTGTTCAGCGACCTGGACCTGGGTCTAAAAATGGTGCAGAAAAACAAGATGCCGTTCCTGCCCCACCCGGCGCGCCCGCCGCGCAAAGTCAAACCGGATCCCCGAGCCGCCAATGCACTGGCTTATTATCCTGGCTGCTCGCTGCACGCCACCTCACCCGAATTCAACCTCTCCACTCTGGCGGTGTGCCAGGCGCTGGATCTGGAGCTGATCGAGCCGAAAGGCTGGCTGTGCTGCGGCAGCAGCGCTGCCCACCGCGCCGACCAGGAAGCTGCTCTGCGCCTGCCGATGCAGAACCTGGCTTTGATCGAACAAAGCGGGTTCGAAGAGGTCACGATGCCCTGTGCAGCCTGTTTCAACCGCCACAAGACTGCCCTGCACGAGATCCGCCATGAGAGCGAACGCCGGCAGTGGGTGGATCAGGAGATCGGCTACGCCTACCAGGATGAGGTCCAGGTCAGCACCCTCAGCCAGGCGATACTCGAGCACGTCGGCAAGGAGCAGGTAGCCAGCCGGGTCAAGAAGCCCCTGAATGACCTGCGGGTGGTCTGTTATTACGGCTGCCTGCTGACCCGCCCGCCTGAGGTGACGGAGGCCAGCCATCCGGAAAACCCGACCGATATGGACGAGCTGCTGAGCGCCCTGGGGGCAGAAGTATTGGACTGGTCTTATAAGACTACCTGCTGCGGAGCTGCCCACTCGCTCACCCGCCCGGATATCGTGCTCAACCTGAGCGGCAGCCTGATCCAGCACGCCCGGGAGTCGGGGGCCGAGGCGATCGTGGTAGCCTGCCCGCTGTGCCATACCAACCTGGACGCACGCCAGTTCCAGATGAAGCTGGACGACGCAATGCCGGTGCTGTACTTTACACAGCTGATGGCGCTGGCCCTGGGTCTGCCGGTCAAAGCGGCTGCGCTGCAGAAGAATATGGTCGACCCACGACCGCTCATGCGCAGCAAAGGATTTATGTAAGATCATCAGCGGATGATTGTTAATTGGCTGAAAGAAATGTGATCTACCCAAGGCCAATCTCAGCCAGTTACCCAGAAATTCGCCGCAATAGATATCCTGTTCGTAAAGATACTTTCGGCGAATTGCCATTGGACCATTGTGAATTTTCCGAGCTTACGTTCTTTGTAAGCCGAAAGACATCAACGCCTCCACCAACTCCGTCAGCCGGGGAGGGCACCTATGGTTCCAACCAACACCATCGACCGCACTGTTGATCCGGTAGAAGTGCTCCGGGAGGCGATCGAGTGCGCCTGGGCAGCAATCTGCCAGGGTTACGACCTGTCAGCCTGCCTGCCGGATATGCCGACACTGTTCGCGACGGTTGATCTATCCCATCCAAACCAGGCGGCAGAAGCAGTCGTGGTGATTATGCTGCAGGAAGTGATCGAGTCGGTGGGGCGCTTTTCGCCCTGGTATAAACAGCCGGCGCGCGCATATGGTCTCACCTCCACCCGCGACATGCACACCAGGCAGGTGAAATGGATGCTGGCGCCCGAGGCGGTGCAGCACTGGCAGGCCGTGCTGGCCCCGCTGGCAAATGCCATCCGCAAGTACCGGGGGCTGATCCGCGCCATGGTCCTGGTAGATGACCTGATGGCGGACATAGAGACTGACCCATGCATCACCGCGTGCTGCAGCTGTGATCCGCCGCACTCGATCCAGATCCGCAAATCCGTGCTGGTAAAAGCCGAGATCCTGTGCGAGAGGTGCCTGCAGCCTTATATCTAATGCTGAACCAACGCTGCGATTTACACCCGACGCGGGACATCAGCCATAGATATGATCTGTTTTTAGTCAAAACCGATCACCTGAATACTGAGAACAAGCTGTAGAAAAGGGGTGGGAATCCAAATGTGGGTAGTGCCTGAGGCGACATTCGCCATCCTCCATACGCGTGCGGACAGGCACTTCGCCGATCGTCTTTCTGCAACTATCTTGGCAGACTTCATCGAGGCTGATGTCAGCCAGTGGGAATATCAGTACGACACCTCACTCGTCCAGCAGATCAACCATATCCTGGAAGAGACAGCTATTCTCATCTTGGTGAGCAACCAGGCTTTGGTTAAGTCGCGGTGGCTGAGTAGGGAGTTAAGCTTAGAACAGAGAAAGAAAATCAATCAATACAAGTATAGTTCCGTCTTCGTGGCGGCTCATAATTGCGATTACCCCATCGAATTGTGGTCATTTGAAGGAGCACATATTTCTGATCCAGAAGATGATTTCAGCTGCGGCTGTTCAACGCTGTACGATAATCTCCAAAAACAGATGCTTTTCGAACCCATAATGGTCCCAATTCCAGCGGGCGAGTTCATTATGGGCAGTGACCCTGAAGCCGATGTGCTCGCCAAGGATGTTGAATTTCCCCAACACCGTGTATTTCTGCCAGACTTTTCCATCAGCAAATTCCCGGTCACCGTCCAGGAGTTTCGAGCTTTCGCCCTGGACACGGATCGGACAGACCAGCTTCGCCTGCTCCCCCAATACAAGTACAACCACCCTGTCGTAGCGGTAAACTACTTTGACGCCAGGGATTACTGCCAGTGGTTGACAGAACAAACTGGCAGACTCTACCGTTTGCCCACTGAAGCCGAGTGGGAGAAAGCCGCTCGCGGCACGGATGGTCGCATCTTCCCCTGGGGAAATGTGTGGGAACAGGCAATCGCCAACACGCATGAATACGACCTTAGGAAAACACTCCCGGTAGGTCACTTTTCACAAAGAGCGGATAGTCCCTTCGGTGTCTCGGAAATGGCAGGGGGAGTGCTGGAGTGGTCAAGCTCGCTGTGGGGTACCGACGAGAATTTCTTCGATCCGCAGTTCGGGTATCCGTATGATCCGACAGATGGACGAGAGGCAACCGAAATTCATGAGTATGACCTGCTCGTCATGCGCAGCGGCTACTTCAAAGTTGGTTACCAATCATCACGCTGCGCCCATCGATGGAGATACCTGGCGAAGACGCGTAAATTAACTGCAGGATTCCGAGTGGTGTCTCCGACCCAGGATAATTAGGTCTTCAGTGATTCGCCTAAATCCTTCAACACAGTTCGCGCTGCGTGGTAGCCGCACATGCCGTGCACGCCCCCGCCAGGTGGCGTAGACGAAGAGCAGATGTACAGACCCTTGACCGGCGTGCGGTAGGGCACCAGCCGTAAGGACGGGCGGGTGAAAAACTGCCAGATATCCTGCACGCCAGCGTTGATATCTCCCCCAACATAGTTCGGATTATAGCTCTCCCATTCGGACCCCAGGCGGGTGTGCCGCGCCAGGATGCGCTCCCGGAACCCCGGTGCGAAGCGCTCGATCTGCGCCTCAATGTGCCCGGTCATGTCCACTGTCGAACCGTTAGGCACGTGACAGTATGCCCAGGCAGTGTGCTTCCCCTGCGGGGCGCGTGAAGGGTCGAACGGCGACTGCTGGGCCAGGATCACGAACGGTCTTTCAAGGTGCTCACCCTGCCAGACAGCCCGCTCGGAGGCTGCGATCTCGTCCAGCGTTCCCCCTACATGCACCGTGGCAGCTCGGGCACACTCCGGGTTCTCCCACGGGATCGGACCATCCAGGGCGTAATCCACCTTGCACACCGCCGGACCGTAGCGGTAGCGCTCCAGCTGGCGGCGGTAGCCGGATGGCAGCCGGTCGCCGGCGATCTTCAACAGCCCGCGCGGTGCAGTGTCGAACAGCACTGCCCGGGCAGGCGGCAGCTCATCCAGGGATGTCACCCAATGCCCGGTGACGATCTCGCCTCCCAGAGAGCACAAATAATCCGCCATCGCCTGCGAAATGCGCTGCGAACCGCCCTTAGCCAGCGGCCAGCCCCCATTGTGACCCATCATCAGCATCATCAAACCGAAAGAGGCGGTAATCGGGTGTTCCAGGGGCATGATCGAATGCGCCGCCATACCGGCAAACAATGCCCGCCCTTCTTCACCCTTGAAATGTCTGCGCGCAAAGCTGCTTCCCGGCTGGATCGCCTTCAGCCCGAAGGAGATGACATCGACCGGGTGCCTGGGCGGGAGTGGAAGCGGGCCGAGCAGGTCCTGAGTGAGATCGTCCAGCTTACCTGCCAGCGGGGCGATCAGCCTGCGGTAGGCGGCTGCATCAGTGCCAAGCTGCGAGCTGGTCGCATCGATCGATGCTTCCAGGGTGACCGCCCTGCCGCCATCCAGGGGATGTGCAACTGCCGCCGGCGGGTGCACCCACTCCAGACCATGCTCACGCAGCGGCAGGCCGCGGAAGAACGGCGAGGCCAGACCCAGAGGGTGAATCGCCGAGCAGACATCGTGTAAAAACCCGGGCAGGGTCAGCTCCGAGGTGCGCGTGCCGCCACCGATGGCCTCGCCTCCCTCCAAGACATGCACGGAAAGGCCGGCCTGTGCCAGGGTAATAGCGGCGGCCAGTCCGTTCGGTCCCGAGCCGACCACGATAGCATCAACTGTCGGTTTTTGCTGCATCAATGTATAGTCAATGTCTCGATCCAGCCCGATGTCACCGCTTGAGCAACGACCCGGCCCACCTGACCGGCGCCATCAGGTAGTATACCCCTGTGCGGAGCCCCGCGTTGTGCCAGATATTGCGAATGTATTTCCACTGCATGCGCGGGTCGATCAGAATATTGGATTGCTGTACTACGCCTTCCACCCCGAAATAGGCTGCCAGGTTTTTCAGGTCAACATGCCAGAAATTATCTTCCGTCTTATCGATGACGCCCATTCGCATACCGATCTCATAGATCGGGTCATTAGCCCGGATCAGGGCGCGAATTTGTGCTACCGTACCGCCATCCTCTTCAAAGGCGCTGAACGTGTTAAATCCAGCGAACATATGGCCTTCCGGAGTCATGAAGGAAAAGGATTCGTCGTCGGCGTAGATCACCAGGATGCCGGTGGATATCATTGGCGCATCACCTGGAGCGCGGAGATTATAAGGACCGGCCAGGTTGAGCACGGCGACTTCACCCGGAGCAATCCCGGATTCTGGGCCGTAGAAATAATTCCCCTCCAGCCAGAAGTTCTGGAAATTCTCCTTCCACGCTTTGACGACCTGCTGGGGGGTTACATCGGCGCCGCTCATGCGAACCCGGTAGGTTTTCTGCCACATCTGACCAAAGCCCCTGAGCGGGCCGGTCAAATGGCGGCTTTCAACATTGATGTTGAGCGCTCCCGGCTGAATGTCCTTCACCCGAAGCCTGTCCACTGGTGCAGCCCAGTTCTGCTTGGGCAGTGCCTGATCTGTTGGTGCAGGTTGCACCTGTGCTCCCGGTTCATCCATTACGATTTCTCCAATACAAGAGCAATCATTTCCGCAGCCAGCGCACCGGCGTCCCCAGTGCATAAACAACGGTGCGGATGGCGGCATTCTGCCAGATATTTTTTGCCTGTCCCCACTGCACTTTGGGATCGATCAGCACTTTTGTAGTCGTCACCTGCTCCTGGACATCGAAGTGCGCTGCCAGTGAAGTAAGCACATGGCTCCAAATCTTATCCTGCTGACCCGAGCTGCCCATAAAACGGTTGAAGAACTCGTACAGCGGGTCGTTCGGTCGGCACAGCGACTGGCATTGAGCGATGACAACCCCATCCTCTTCGAAGGTGCTGAAAGTGTTCCAGCCCGATTCAGGATGCCCTTCCGGGGTCATAACGGTGATCGTGGTGTCGTCGGCATACAGCACCAGGACGCCGGTCGAGACAGGCAGGATGCTTGGTGTGCCCGGCAAGGCCGGAACTTTGGCGTCGATCAGCACCACCTCGCCCGGTTTCAAGCCCGACATGGTCGGGTAGAAGCGGTTCTCCGGGGGCTGGAACTTGGGGAAATTCTCCTTCCAGACCTGCATTACTTCTGCGGGGGTCATCTCGACGCCGCTCAAGCGCACCTGGAATGTCTTCTGCCACATCTGCCCGAAACCCTGCAGCGGCGATACCGGCTGGCGCCCATCAACGTTGAGGTTCATAGCACCCGCCGGCACATCGGTGACTTTCATCCTCGGGACCGGTGGGGACCAGGCAGACTGCCGGGGGTCATTGTCATTGCTTGGTGAAGGTGGAGTGGTCATGATACCTCCTGTAACACCTGTAAATGTGTACCGATCAATTAATTGAGTAATGACCAATTATCGATAAGCGTTCAATTCAGCGCTGACAGAGCGTCCGTCTCGGTTGGGAAGATCGCTATCGCCTCGTTAAGACGGGTAAGCTCGAATATCTGCTGGTAGTGGTCGGTCAACCCGCATGCGACCAGGCGCTGCTTCTGGCGTTTGACACGGATCAATAATGTGACCAGCAGACCGATCCCGGAGCTGTTCATATAATCCAGGTCGCTGAAGTCCAGCACGATATTATGAGCGCCCTGGCTTGTCGCCTGAGTATAAGCATCCATCAGGACATTCTCTGCAAAGGCGTTGATCTCCCCATCGATGTAGATCACTCCGGTCCGACCGTTGATCATTCGAGTGGTCATCTGCACTTTTGTTTCAGCCATCAGTTAATCTCCCTCATCCTTTAAGTATTAGCAGTTTCCGCCAGCAAGCTGGCTTCGTCCGAGTAAATATTCATAAAATCTGACAGCCGGGTGATATTAAATATCTCCACATAGTGGTCGCTCAGGCCGATGACGACCAGCTTACGGTTCGACTTGCGGGCATTGGCCAGCAACCCGACAATTAGCGCAATTCCCGTACTGTTGATATAGCTGACCTGACTGAAGTTCAGCACGATATTCGTGCTGCCGGTCTGCTCTGCCTCAGAATAGGCCGAGGCCAGCTCCTGATCGGCAAAAGCATTGATCTCACCCGACAGATCGATGACCGCCAGTCCAGAGTTCTGGCGTACGCTGACTGCAAAGGCATGGTTCATGAGTGACTTCCTTCCAAATTAAAGATCAGTTCAATTGTATGGTGGACTTCATCGGCTTCTATGTTCATCTCATCCACCATATTTTTTATCAGGAACAACCCCCAGCCGCGCGGCGACTGCAAACCGGCCAGCTTGGCTTCCAGGTCGGGCGTTTCCGGCTCTGGGATCGGCTTGCCGCCGCCATGATCGCGGATGCGCACGGCCAGAGCAGAGGGGGATGTCAGCACCCGCACCTCCACCATCAGGTCGACCTGGTAATGGTTGCCGTGTTCCATGGCATTCATCGTCGCTTCAGCAACGGCGGTCTTAAGACGTTCCATACGTTCCTCCGGGAAGTCGAGTGCCTTGACGATCCCTGCCACTTCTTCCCGGGCCTGCAGCTCATTCCCGGGCTCGCTGGGCAGGCTGAACTCAGCCAGCAAGCTCCAGGTCTGCTCTTCCCGCGCAGCGGCCTGCTGCGATGGAGCCTCTTCTAGAGTTTCAATGTATTCCAGCGTGACGAACGTGACATCGTCCTCTTGTTCCCAATCCGGACCGGTAAACTTGGCCAGATCGCCCTGGAGCAGTTGGATGATTGCCTCGCTTGTACGCTGAGACTGGCTGGTTTGTTGGGCAAGAAGCTCCCGTAGGCGCGGGAAACCGTACATATCTCCGTCTTCGTTATGTGCTTCCACCAAACCATCGCTGTATACCACCAGCCCCTCGCCCGGGGAGAGCTGTGCTTCGGTCTCTTCGTAGGTCATACCGGGCATCAAACCCAGCGGCATACCGGTAGCGCGCAGCTCCAGAACGCCGTCTTCTTTCATGTGCACCGGCAGGTTGTGCCCCGCGTTGGCAAAGCGCAGGTGACCCGTGGCCGGGTCGAGGACGATATAGATGCAGGTCACGAACATATTCTGCGGGATATCCGGGCACAGCATATCGTTAACATAGGCCAGCAGCTCGCCCGGCGAGGAGTAGCGTTCGACTGCCGCGCGCAGGATGCTGCGGGTGGTTGCCATCACCAAAGCAGCCGGCACGCCTTTATCTGTCACGTCGCCAGCGACCAAACCCAGTTTTCCATCCGCGAAGGTGATGTAGTCGTAGAAGTCTCCGCTGACAGCGCGCGCCGGCTGCCACAGAGCATCCAGCTGCCATCCGTGCAGTTCTGGCATTTTCTTAGGCAGCAAGGTCTCCTGGATGACACGCGCCACGCGCAGCTCCTGTTCCATGCGCTCACGCTCGCGCGCCTCGATCTGCTGCTGGCGGGCCAGCTGAGCCACTCGCAGCGCCGGTGATGCCTGGGTAGCCAGCGTATTCAACAGCCGCCGGTCATCGGTGGTGTAATCCTGCTCGCTCATGCGCGACCCTAGATTCAGCAGACCGATCAGATCGCCCTGGCTGATCAGCGGCGCGGTCATCCTGATCCCGGCTTCCTTCAGCTTACGCAAGCCAGGCGAATCAAAATCCAGCCGGTCGACCTCGACCACACCCGGAGCACCCAGGAAATATGCCAGCAGCGGGTCGTCGGGAGCCAGGTCAAAGTCCAGAGGCTGCACGCGAGTGGGGGTTTTGCTCTCCAGAAGGTCCTCTTCCGGGGTTTCAGCTTCTACCCCCCCAAACCAAGAACGCCAGGTTTTTTGTGAAGATTTCATCATCTATCCAAATTCTCCATTCGATGTGTACATTATAGTGATTGAACGTCCTGAAATCGTTACGAAAAGCGTTACGAAACGACTTTTTCCGGATTTGCTCGCTCGGTTTCTCTCAACCACAGGCTCACCATGTCAGGCTGTAAGGTCTCTTCCACAACCACCAGCAAGCGGTCGCTCAACTCGTCCAGGTCGACCTCCTCGCGCAGGCTGGCGCCGAAGGATGCCACGATCTTCT
>JAQBDA010000281.1:0-21293 GCA_032124675.1 Chloroflexota bacterium | reverse complement strand
CGACAAGCGCAATCGACCGATCGCCTCCGGCAGACTGCCGGTACCGATTGCACGTGCATTCGCCATCGGGGCGATCATCGTCATTTTCCCATTATCGATCCTGCTCTCCCCTCAATTCGCAGCCATCGCTTTGACATATTTGCTGCTCAACCTGGCATATTCATTCAAGATCAAACATATCCCGCTTCTGGACGTCTTTGCCATAGCACTGGGTTTCTTACTGAGAGTGGTTGCCGGCGTGGTGCTCATCGAAGTCGCCCGATTCTCTCCATGGTTATACGTCGTTACTACATTAGGGTCGCTCTATCTTGGTTTTGGCAAACGGCGGGCGGAACTTGCGGTGCTGGCAGATGGGGCTAATGCTCACCGCCGCGTCCTGGATGGTTATTCGCTGCCCTTATTGGACCAGCTGATTACGATCGTATCCGCGACGACGATCATCGCTTACAGCCTGTACACTTTTTCAGCACCTAACCTGCCGGAGAACCACATCATGATGCTGACCATCCCCTTCGTGATCTACGGAATTTTCCGCTATTTGTGGTTGATCCAGGTCAAGCACAGCGGCGGAGCTCCGGAGGACGTGCTGCTGTCCGACCGACCACTTCAGGTATCTATCATCCTGTGGGGCTTGTCTGTGCTGCTGATATTCTACGTCATGTAACGATCCGCTAAAGCCAGACCTGCCCGCAAACTATCATCCTGCTCCCTATGCCAGCCATTTCTGCGTCAGCACCAGGAAAGATCATCCTATTTGGAGAGCATGCTGTTGTCTACGGACGACCTGCCATTGCCGCGCCTGTGCGGCAGATAATAACGAAGGCAGTTATTATTGCCAACCCAAAAGCACCCCCTGGCAGTGTACACATCCAGGCTCCCGCGATAGGATTGGATGCTGAATTAGGGGAGCTGCCAGCAGACCACCCGCTGCCGGTAACAATCGGCAATACTCTGGAAAGTACCGGTCTTTCGCATATGCCAGCCTGCCGCCTGCGCATTACATCCACCATTCCGCTGGCATCCGGATTGGGGTCCGGAGCGGCTGTCGCAGTGGCGGTTATCAGGGCTGTCTCCAGCTTCACCGGACGTCACCTGAGTGATGAACAGATATCACAGATCGCCTATGAAACTGAAAAAATCCATCACGGTACACCGTCCGGGATCGATAATTCCGTGGTTACATTCAACAGACCGATATATTATATTAAAGGCAGCCCGATAAATTTGCTCCGGGTACCAGAACCATTCTCAATTCTGATTGGAAATACAGGCATAACCAGCCCAACAGCTAGAACCGTGGGCGATGTTCGCCAGGCATGGCAAGCAGAGCCGGACCGGTTGGAGCCGTATTTTGATGAGATTGGCAGCATCGCCAGGAGTGCCGTAGAACTGATCGAAAGAGGTAGACCTGAAGAGCTAGGCCCATTGATGACTCGCAATCATGAGCTGCTCCAAGACCTGAGTGTTTCCTGCAACGAGCTTGACCGGCTGGTGAGTGCTGCTCTGCGGTCTGGTGCGCTCGGAGCGAAGCTCTCAGGTGGGGGCAGAGGAGGCAATATGATCGCACTTGTACAACCGGTTGAAGCCCGCTCAATTGCGTCCGCTCTGATTCAGGCAGGGGCAACGCAAACCATATTGACACACATCAATAGTGGGGCAGACTCCCGAATACAGTAATTATCAAAGATATGACCGCAGCTCAGCACAACCAATACCCAATTGTCTTCCTCAAGCTCGGCGGCTCTCTGATCACCGACAAGTCCTGCCCTCACGCCCACCGTCCACAGGTTCTACAACGACTGGCAGCCGAGGTCAAAAGTGTACTCGATGAACAGCCTGGCTACCGCCTGATTATCGGGCATGGCTCGGGGTCTTTTGGTCACGTGCCTGCCAAACGCTATGGCACCCGCCAGGGTGTCTATACGGAAGAACAATGGCGCGGTTTTGCGGAGGTGTGGTACGAAGCATCCGCTTTGACCCGGATCGTTATCGAGAGCCTGGCTCAGGCAGGCTTGCCCGTAATCGCACTTTCACCGTCTGCGTCTGCAATCAGCCAGGATGGCAGAGTGCAATCTTGGGAGCTGAAGCCGGTCATTGCTGCACTCCAAAATGGTCTGCTGCCCGTGATACACGGCGATGTCGTATTCGACAATGCACGTGGGGGTACGATACTATCCACCGAAGACCTGTTTGAACATCTTGCCAATGTACTTGTACCCGAGCGCATCTTGTTAGCCGGGATAGAGGCGGGGGTTTGGGCTGATTACCCTGCCTGCACCAGGCTGTTAGGCGAAATTACCCCAACCAGCCTGACTCACATATTTCCCATTCTAGGGGGTTCAGCCCAAATTGATGTTACCGGTGGAATGGCAAGTAAAGTCCAACAGAGCATGGCGTTGGTCGAACGGCATCCAGGTCTGGTCATCCGGATATTCTCCGGAGAGCGTCCGGGCAATGTACAAAAAGCATTGAAGGGTGAACCGCTCGGGACAATCCTGCACGCACCAACGGAAGGGTGATTCCCATATTTGACAACCGTAATCGGGTAAGATAGACTCCAGTTTACATATGATACACACTCGCCAACAGCTAGAGACATTCGAAGACCAGATTCTGGCTCCCTATGGGATGCGCAGCCAGGATTCCAAAGGTCGGGTCCATCCCGAAAATGAACCAGAATACCGGACGGCATTCCAGCGTGATCGTGATCGCATCCTTCACACTACCGCCTTTCGCCGGTTAGAGTATAAGACACAGGTATTTATCAACCACGAAGGGGATTATTACCGTACCCGGCTGACGCACACCCTGGAGGTATCGCAGATCGGTCGTACGATTGCTCGCGCACTTGGCGCTAATGAAGACCTGGTGGAAGCGATCTGCCTGGCACATGACCTGGGTCACCCGCCCTACGGACATTCCGGAGAATTAAGCCTGGCACGCCTCATGCGGGAGCACAGCGGGTTCGACCACAATAAACAATCCCTGCGCATCGTTACCCTGCTGGAAAACCGCTACCCGGATTTTCAGGGGCTCAATCTCACCTGGGAAGTACGCGAAGGGATTGTCAAGCACGAATCCGAATATGACAAAGCCGATGCATCCGAATACAATCCGGATCTGCATGGCGACCTGGAAGCTCAGATAACCAACGCCGCCGACGAGCTGGCTTATACCGCTCACGACCTGGATGACGGTCTGCGCTCCGGGATGATCACGACAGATATGCTGGCTGGTATCACCCTATGGGAAATTCTTGTAGAGAGCACCGGTTGGCTCGGCAATGTGCTCGACGACCTCTCCCGGCACCGCCTAATCCGGCGTCTGATCGGTCTGGAGGTCACTGATATCGTCTATGCCACCCACCAGCGCCTGCGGGAGAGCAATGTCAAGACCGTCCAGGACCTGCAGCGCTTGCCCTATAATGTCATCGTATACAGCGAAGATATGCATCGCCGCAACCGGCAGTTAAAAGATTTCCTGTATAACAACCTGTATCGCCATTACCGCGTAGTACGCATGGCGGAGAAAGCAGAACGCATCATTGGTGATCTCTTCAATGCTTACAATAAGGAATCTGCGATGCTGCCGGATCATATTCAACCAATGATCGAAGATCGCGGTCTGGAACGCACGATCTGCGACTATATCGCCGGGATGACAGACCGTTTTGCCAGCGATGAACACAACAAACTCTTCGACCCGAGTACGAAACCATAAATCCAGTATAATTTTTTACTGATCTGGTCAGGTCGTGCACAGCAGTTGGGAGGACGTAGCGTTCACCGAACCGTTCGATCCCTGACTCTTTGGGTGCAGAATGTAGTAAACTGGAGTAATTATGAGTGAGCAACCTTATCTTACAACTGAAGGCGCTCAACGCTTGAAAGAGGAGCTGGAACGATTGAAGGGTCCCGATCGCGATGAGATCGCACGCCGATTGCGATCTGCCATCCAGATGGGTGACCTGTCTGAAAACGCGGATTATCACAAGGCGAAGGAAGACCAAGGATTTCTGGAGGGGCGGATCAGCGAGTTGGAGTACCTGCTCAAAAATGCCATTATCGTAGATCGAAAGAACAACACAGGGGATGTGGTGGATATCGGCATGCAGGTTACGATCCAAGAAGCCGGTGAAGAGCCGGAGACCTACTATCTGGTGGGTGCCAAAGAAGCCGACCCGCGCAATGGCAGGATCTCCAACGAATCCCCAATCGGTCGGGTACTGCTCGGCCACCGAGTCGGTGACAGCGTGACAGCCGAAACCCCTACTGGGTCAATCACATTCAAAATCCTCAAAATCGAGTAATTGTATAAGTCGGGAAAATAGCGTCAGATCGGGGGAGAGACGTACGAATAGTTTCGGGGTTGTTTTTTGACGGCTCCGCCAAAAAACAACCCCGAAGTTCTCTTGATCCGTATTTAGGTTAATGTATTAGACCTTCGGCCAGACTGCCAGCTCCAGGATCAGTCGGTCGAAATAACTGTGCTCGGGTAAGGCACCCTCGCCATATCCCATATCGACGACGCGCGCCACCAGGCGAAGGGTCTGAGTCTCCAGCACCGATTCGGTCCCTGGCTCCACCAGTACGGGCTCGCCCTTGGCGGCCAGGCGCTGGCGAGCCGATTGGTCAAGAAATGTGTGAGCGCTCATTAGGACCTTGGTCACCGTCTGGATATCGTTCTTATCGAACAACCAGACCTCGTAGGCTGTCACCCGTTTCGGTTCGCCTACCCCGATCGTCTCGGAGATACCCACACCACATTCTCCCAAGAACTCACCGGCTGGTGAATCGACGCTGAATGAGTCATCGAATAGATCATCGCCCAGTTTATATGAGGCCATGAACTGGACCATCGGCAGCTCTTCTCCGGCAGAAGTGTAGTCCGTCCATTCAGTTTCTGGAGCCTGACCTGCTGGTGGACGTGCAGCACCCGTGCTGGGACGACCGCTGCGTCCGCGGAAGAAAAACATAAATGCCAGCCCGGCGACTATAATCAACACAACAACACAGAGGAGCGGCAGGAGGACACGGCTTAATCCGCCACCAGTCGTCGGCTGCTCGTCCCCCGGTTCTGCGGTTACCCCAGGCATCAATGGGGCAGATGCCCCGACCGCTACTGTAAAGGCTGTAATATCCTCCGGTCTGACGCTGCCGGGGTTGGCAACGACTTCGGAAAGCACCTGTTCTCCACCCTCACCAAGCTCCGAGTAGCGCTGAGTCGCCAGAGCAGCATCCTTATTGTAGGCATAGGAATCGATAGCCATGCGCAGATAATCGACCTGGAGATCTTCCCGGAGGCCGGTAATGTCCGCATCCGTCCACTCTACAGGACTGATTACCCAGGCGTAGAATACCCCGAGCAGCAGGCCTAAGACTAGGGCTGCTATGCCAACAACCAGGGGCTTATTGAGTTGCTCTCGGATTGTGTCCATAGTCACGCATTCTCCCTACAAGTGGTTGCCGGTCTGACGATTCCCTTCGCTGCAGTTGACTCGTCTCCCGATGGTAGTCTACAGAATGGTAGGTAATGAATTCAAGCATAATACCGCCATAATTGTAGACGATAGTTGTAAAATTCGCAACAAACTGTATACAGAGCTTACAGCTGGCAATGTGCAAGTTCTATGCCGTCTCAGTGACTTCGTCTGGAATGACCAGCCCCAGATCGAAGCGGCGTTCGCAGTTCAGGCACTGGGCGTTCTGTTTGTCGGCGATGACCAGCATACCTCCGCACTCGGGGCAGGCTGTGGCGAGTGGTTTTTTCCACGAGGTAAAGTCGCAGCCAGGATAATTCTCACACCCATAGAAGACACGTCCCCGGCGGGTTTTCCGCTCGACGAGTTCTCCGCCATCCTGCGGGCATTTCACATCGATCTTTTCCAGCCATGGCTCTGTATAGCGGCATTCAGGGAAATTGCTGCAGCTGATAAATTTCCCATATCGTCCCCAACGGATTACCAGCTCATGACCGCTCTCAGGGCACTGGCGTCCTACCGGCTCGGGTCCATTGTTCATCTCAGGGATGAGCTGTTCCGCCCTGCTGACCTGCTTCGAGAACGGTCCGTAGAACTCCCCGATAACCTCCGTCCACTTCTCAGCGCCAGAGGCTATTTTATCCAGGTCTTCCTCCATCTTGGCGGTAAAATTAACGTCGACGATATTGGGGAAATGCTCTGTAATTAAGTCATTGACCAGTAAACCGGTCTCGGTAGGATTCAAGCGTTTTTCCTGGCGATAGATGTAGCCGCGCTGTTGTAATGTCGACAGAATTGGAGCGTAGGTAGACGGGCGCCCAATTCCGTTCTCCTCCAGAGTGCGCACCAGAGAAGCTTCTGTGAATCTTGGGGGCGGCTGTGTGTAGTGCTGCTCCGGCAGCAATTGCACCAGCTTCTGCTTCTGTCCCTCTTCCAGGTCGTTCGGGATACGAGTATCATCCTCTTCCTGCGACTGGTCTTCGTCCCTGGCTTCTTCGTAGACCACCAGGAACCCCATAAATCTGATGGTTGAACCCGAAGCCCGCAGGAGGTATTCGCTTTTAGAGGTAATACCCGCAACTTCAACCGACAGTGTGTCGTAGATAGCCGGCGCCATCTGCGAAGCCACAAACCGCTGCCAGATCAAACGATACAGCCGGTACTGGTCATGGGAGAGGTTCTTCTTCAGCCCCTCCGGCTGGCGCAGCACGGAAGTCGGGCGGATTGCCTCATGTGCTTCCTGAGCACCCCGCACCTTCCCGTTATATGCCGGCATATCTTCAGGTAAAAATTCTTCTCCATACCGGTCAGCAATGAACTGCCGGGCTTCTTTCTGGGCAATATCGGAGATATTGGTTGAATCGGTGCGCATATAGGTGATCAAGCCTACCGCGCCGCCATTACCTACATCAATCCCTTCATATAATTGCTGGGCCAGGACCATCGTCCGCTTGGTTGTAAAACCGAGCCGGCGGGAGGCTTCTTGCTGTAGCGTGCTGGTTGTATAAGGTGCGGACGGGTTCCGCTTTCTCTCACCACGCTTGATGCTCCCGATGTGGTAAGCAGCAGCCTCCATGTCCGATACCAGCGGGTCGACTGCCGCTTTGCTGTCCAGTGTTGGGGTTTCCCCATCCACCCTGATCAGCCTAGCAATGAAGGTATCTTTTCCGCCTTCTGGCAACAATTCAGCTGCAATCGTCCAGTATTCTTCTGGTACGAAGGCATCGATCTCCCGCTCGCGCTCGACAATCAAGCGTAGGGCAACAGATTGTACACGTCCAGCCGATAGTCGCCCACGCACTTTACGCCACAGCAGCGGGCTCAGGTTATATCCCACTAACCTATCCAACACCCGCCGGGCCTGCTGTGCATTGACCAGGTCCATATTGATCCCGCGCGGCGCGGCGAAAGCATAGGCCACAGCCGGCTCTGTGATCTCATGAAAGACCACCCGGAACATGTTTTCCGGGTCAATTTCCGCGGCTTCCATCAGGTGCCAGGCGATTGCTTCACCTTCCCGGTCTGGGTCAGTTGCCAGATATACCTGTTTGGATTTCTTGGCCAATGATTTGAGCTCTTTGACAACCTTACGCTTTTCATTCGGCACCCGGTATTTAGGCGTGAAATTATGGTCAACATCAACAGAAAGCTGTGAGCGGAGCAGATCGCGTACGTGCCCAACCGAGGCCCGTACGGTATATCCTTTGCCTAAGAAGCGACCGACCGTACGCGCCTTGGTGGGGGATTCGACGATTACCAGCTTGCCAGAGCGCCGGTCGCGGTTGTTTGAGACTTTTTCTGGCGGCTGCAGCCCTTCATGGGCATCTGTGCGGCCCATGCGATATAAGTTCGTACCACATACGGAGCAGACGCCGCGTGTGGCCGGTTGACCTGCGCTGGTGAACACCGGCACAGGGTTGTTGATTTCACGTTTTGTTTTGCATTTCACACAATAAGCTTCCAAGAAAAAACTCCTCCAATAAGACAGGATTATTACTTCAGCATAGATAACAGGAATCCATGCGAGTCAGGCTTTTCAGATGTACTCGTCCCCACTCCGTTTCAACTGGTCAACGATCTGACGCACCTTCTGTGCCTGATCCTTACGGCACACCAGCAGCACATCGCCAGTATCGACTACCACCAGGTCTTCGACACCAATTGTAACGATCAGCCGGTGCTCCTGGTCTACATATACCAGTGAGTCCCTCGTATCCAGGCCAATATGCTGCCCGCCGATAACAATATTACCAGCCTCGTCCCCCGGCAGCACCTCAAACAAAGATTCCCAACTGCCCACATCACTCCAGCCGAGACCTTTTGCTGGGATTACGGCCACCCGACTGGCGCCTTCCATAATTCCATAATCGATCGTCTCAGAGTGTAAACCCGGCCAGATAACATCGATAATTTCCTGCTCTGCGGGTGTGCCCCATGCGTCCGAAATTTCTGCTAGGCTGCGATACAGGTTGGGCATCTGCAGCTCAAATTCACGCATCACACGCTCGACACGCCAGACGAACATCCCGGAATTCCAGGCGTGGTCACCGCCAACCAGCATCGAGCGGGCATCCGCCTCGTCTGGCTTTTCTTTGAACCTGAGCACCTGGTAAGCATCCAGGTCGCGGTAAACGTTAATAAACTCCCCTTGCTGAATATAACCATATCCAGTTGCTGGATAGCCCGGTTCAATACCCAACGTGACCAGATAATCATCGCAGGCGACCTCAAACGCAGCCGCCAGTATGGCACGGAAACCGTCCTCATTGCCGATATGATGGTCGGAAGTTAATATCGCCATCACTGCTTGCGGGTCCCGCTTCTGGAGCGCCAAAGCTGCCAACCCGACCACTGAAGCCGTACCGCGCGGCGTTGGCTCAATAAGGTAGTTCTCAGCAGGTATTTGCGGGCATTGCTGACGGAGTTTTGCAGCCTGTTCTTCGACAGTGACCACAAGGATACGCTCGTATGTAAACAGCCCCTTGAGCCTCTCGACTGAAGTCTGGAACATACTGCGTTCGTCTATAAGGCGCAGCATCTGCTTTGGTCGCTCTTTCCGTGAGAGCGGCCAAAGCCGGGTTCCACCTCCTCCGGCCATAATTACCGCATAATAGTGATCATACGTTTCTAACATTCATTCACCCTCGGAAACCTCATATGTATCTGGTGTATCTGGAAGTTCCCTGATTGCGATATAGTGCATCCCACCTACCTGCCTTACCATACCTTTCAGCTCCATCATAGCCAGAGTAGCGGTGACTGTCTCGATAGGCAACGAAGCATGATTGCAAATCTCATCCACATGGACCGGTTCCTGGCTGACAATATGCAGAAGTTTGGCTTCCGTCTTGTCAGTCGGCAGCACCGCGCGAGCGGTCTGGTGCTGGCTGATCATCGTCAAGTTCAACACCTCCAGGATCTCCTGCGGATCAACCAGCGGATGGGCACCCTGCTGGATCAGGCGGTTTGTGCCTGCGCTGTTCGGTGCATTGATATTTCCCGGAACTGCAAAAACATCCCGACCCTGGTCTGCAGCAAACCGTGCGGTGATCAATGCCCCACTGCGTTCACCGGCCTCCACGATAATCACCGCCTGAGCCAGACCGGATATGATGCGGTTGCGTGGTGGGAAGTTCATCGCATCTGGTGGCGTACCAAGGGTATAATCGCTGATCACAGCGCCATTCTGTATGATCGCTTCGGCCAGCTTGCGATGCTCCGGAGGATATATCCTGTCAACACCACTGCCCAACACGGCTATAGTCCGTCCGCCAGACTCCAGGGCTGTCTTATGCGATGCAGCATCTACGCCGCGTGCCAGACCGCTGATCACTGTGATACCATTTCTTGCCAGGAAACCAGCTACCCTCTCCGCGATCAGCCTGCCATAGGCGGTGATACGGCGTGTACCAACGACCGCTACCGCCCAATCATCTTCGGGCAGCACTTCACCGCGCACATATAATACCGGCGGCGGCTGGTCGATCTCCAGCAAGCGTTTGGGATAATTCTCGTCATCCCAGATAATCACCTGGGCGCCGGCTGCCTGTACACGCTCCCACAGCCGATCCAAAGACACCTCTGTCCGCACCTGGAGCAGGTTCTCGACCAATTTGGGGCTTAATCCTGTAGCATAGAGCATCTCTGCCGGGGCGTTCCAGGCTGCTTCGATGCCGCCAAAATGATCCAACAGCTGGCGCAGCCGTACCGAACCTATGCCCTTGACAAGATTAAAACCGAGCCAATATCGGCGGGAATCGTTCAAAACCAAATCTCCATAGGCACAGATTATCACAAAACTGCATGAAGATGATAGCACTCATCTCAAAAATGGTGTGTTGTGGTGGTTTGCGGCGGCTACGCCGCCGCAAACCACCCACTTACTCAATTTTTGGGATAACTTCTAGCTAAATCGAACAGCCAGGGCCTGTTTCATTTCCCGGTGGCAACGAAAAAACGCCAACAGAATACCACAGCGATTTCTAAACTGTCAAGGAAGCAGACCGGGCAGCGGATGCACTTTAATCAATCCACCCTTCAGATCAATCTCAAGGATCACTTCATCAATGTATGGCAGCAGGATATCCTGTCCTTTTCCTGGATGAATTACCAACACATCGTTTGTACCGGTCTCCAGGATATCCGCAACCAATCCCAGCAGCTGCCCCTCATCGCTGATCACCTGCAATCCTACAATTTGGTGGTGGTAATACTCACCTTCAGACAATGGAGGCACCTGATCTGCACACACATAAACCCATTTATTACGCATCGTCCCGGCCAGCTCGAGCGTATCGATCCCCTGGAATGTGATCAGCAAGAATCGATCATGGGACCGGACGCTGCGTACCTTAATGGGTCCGTAATCAGCCCCCACGTAGACAGTACGACCGCTTCGCAAGCGTTCTGGAAACTCAGTCCAGACCTCCATACTGATCTCACCACGCAGACCGTGTGGTTTGCGTAGCTTCCCAATCAGCAAGAACTCAGGCTCGCCATGTGGAGACGAGCCTGAAGGTCCTGATTGTTGTACATCTTCAGAGCCGGAGCTCATCGTGGGTCTTCGACGTCCAGGGTCGCCCGACTGCCATCCTGGGCTGCAGATACGCGCAGCAACACCCGCATAGCATTGGCGACTCGCCCACCTCGACCGATCACCCGTCCCATATCCTCCTTAGCCACCTGAAGCCGAAGGCTTACCGAAGATCCACGCCTGGATTGGGTGACTTTGACCTGAGTCGGGTCGTCGACGATCGATTGGGCGATGTATTCGATTAATTCTTTCACCGTATCATCCCACTTTCAGCTTACTTTGCATTGCTGGTCTGCACATCCATCATGCTGGTCTTCGAACTGATGTTGCGGGCGTTCTCGGATTCCTGGGCTTCTGCCAGTAAGACCTCAACCGCCTCACCTTTCTTGAACCGTTCGTATCTCTCAAAATATCCCGTACTCCGCAGCACCTGCTCAACGGAGTCACTCGGCTGAGCACCTTTGCTCATCCATTCGTATATACGATCCTCTTTGAGCTGAATGGTAGACGGATGGGTGCGTGGGTTGTAGAAACCCAGGATCTCCAAAAAACGACCATCACGCGGACTCTCTTTGTCGGCTGCGACGAGTCGGTAGCTGGGCTGTCCTTTCGCTCCAATCCTGCGTAAACGTATTCGAACCATTGAACTGTCTCCTTACCTAATCACATTTGAAATTTGTCTTCTGGGCGATCAATCTCGATAGAGGGAGCGCGGAAGGACACGCCAATCGTTAATATCTACCCATTTATACCGAGAGTATATCACTTTATCCGAACATACGCGGCATGCCACGCATGCCGGATTTCTTTAAAGTCTTGAACATCCGCTGAGCTTCACGGAACTGTTTGATCAACCGGTTGACTTCCTGTACCTGCGTGCCGGAGCCACGCGCAATACGCCGTCGCCGGCTTGCGTTCAACACATCCGGCTTGTGCCGCTCATGAGGTGTCATCGAATTGATGATCGCCTCGGTGATCTTCAATTGATGCTCGGCATCCTTCGGGTCGATCTTGCGCGCCAGCTGCCCCATCCCACCGGGCATCATATCCAGCAGCTGACCCAACGGACCCATCTTACGCAGCTGGCGAAGCTGGTTGGAGAAATCCTCCAGAGTAAACTCGCCAGAGAGCAACCGCTCTGCCTGTTCTTGTGCAACTTGTTCATCAAACGCAGCTTCAGCCTTCTCGATCAAGCCGATCATATCGCCCATCCCCAGGATGCGAGAGGACAGACGTCTGGGGTCGTAGACTTCTATCGCGTCCAGGCCTTCGCCGGTGCCAAGATATTTGATCGGTACTCCGGTGACCGAGCGAATGGAGATCGCTGCCCCACCTCGGGCATCACCGTCGATTTTTGTCAGCATCAGACCGGTCAGCGGCACAGAATCGCGGAATCCCTGCGCGATATTCACCGCTTCCTGACCGATCATCGAATCGACTACCAGAAGGATCTCAACCGGATTTACCCGCTGGTTGATAGCTTGCAGCTCCTTCATCAGTGCATCATCCAGTTGTGAGCGACCGGCTGTATCCAGGATGAGCAGTGTAAAACCACCCTTCTCCGCTTTCTGGAAAGCATGTGCAGACAGGTCTGGAGGTGAGGTATCCGGCTCGAAAAACACCGGAATATTCAACTGCTCGCCGAGTGTCTCAAGCTGTTTTACTGCAGCTGGTCGGTATGGGTCGCAAGCTGCCAGCATAATACGCTCCCCTTGCGAGCGAAGCATGCGAGCCATCTTACCAGCGCCGGTGGTCTTCCCCGAGCCCTGCAGCCCTACCAGCATAACCACACGCGGTTTTGGCCCGCTCAAGTTCAGCCGTTCGGGTGGTCCCAGAGTGGCAATGAGCTCTTCATTGACGATCTTAATGACCTGTTGGCCGGGGTTCAATGCTCTGGAAACCTCATGACCTACCGAGCGTCCTCGGACCCTGGAAACAAAATCCTTAACCACACCGTAGTTGACATCTGCTTCCAAGAGCGCCAATCTGACCTCGCGCATTGCGAGATCGACATCCTGCTCCGATAGCTTGCCTCGGCGGCGGAGTTCCTTAAATACGTTTTCCAGGCGGTCAGTCAGGTTCTCAAACACAGTCAATCCAAATAATTCAGCCTTGCAAGTCTGTTGTGCCTTTGAACGATCTAAAAGGCTCTCAGAACCGTCGCAAGGCTGTAAACTCGCAGCATTGGATTTTACCGGGGAAGCCGAGATAGGTCAAGGATGAAATTCCGTAACTTAGCAAGATGATAAGGGTTTAAGTTTTCCGAAGAGTGCGCGACTCTGCTTGAACACATGAGACCTGTTAGGAGGAAGAATGTCCCAGGTAGCGATCGTAACCGACAGTACTGCTTATATCCCCAAAGATTTGTTAGAAAAGTATCAAATTACAACCGCACCCCAGGTTCTCATCTGGTCAGATAAAACATACCGTGATGGGGTGGATATCCAGCCGGAGGAGTTCTACACCCGGCTGAAAACCGCAACTGTAATGGCAACCACCTCACAGGTCACCATCGCTTCATTCAAAGATATTTTCAGCTCATTGCTTGACGAGGGCAAAGAAATCCTGGCGGTACTGATCTCTGAAAAGCTGTCAGGTACCATCGATTCGGCTGTCCAGGCGCGCGAGATGCTGCCTGGGGCTGCAATCGAGATTGTGAACTCGAAAACCACCGCTATGGCACTGGGCTTTCAGGTACTCACCGCAGCCCGGAGCGCGGAGCAGGGGGGAAACCTGGCTGAATGCAAGGCCGCAGCAGAAAAGGCAACCCAACATACAGGGGTGGTATTTGCAGTGGATACCCTGGAGTTCCTGCACCGTGGCGGACGCATTGGCGGAGGCAGCCGCTTTCTGGGTACCGCGCTGCAGTTGAAACCCATCCTCGAAGTCACCGGTGGGCAGGTCGAAGCAATCGAGCGGGTCCGCACGCGTAGTAAATCCTTGCAAAGAGTAGTCGAGATCATCGAAGAACGCATCGCCGGCAGAACTCCCATACGGTTAGCAACCCTGCATGCCAATGCACCTGATGACGCCAAAAAACTGCTCGATATAGCAACCGAGCGGATGGCGGTCGAAGAGAGCGTATTCTCAGAAATCAGCCCGGTGGTTGCCAATCATGCAGGACCTGGAACTGTGGGATTGGCTTTTATGGCGGGAATATAGCCGCATCTCGCAGCGCGTGGATATTTTCTTCAACGATCCAACCGATATACCTCTTCCTCCGGACGAGGTACGCATCCGCCGCTTCGAGGTAAATCCCTGGCCCGATGGTCGTCGGGTGCGTGTTTATCTCGAGGTAACTCCCTTCCAGAAGCGACCTAACGGTGAGATATCTATCACCAACGCCGGCGGAGATGAGCTGGCGAATATCAGCATTATCGAGACGATGGATCCAAAGATGGAGTTCACTTTGCACCTTCGTGGGGCTGAGTTAAGCGGTCCATTTACAGTCTCTGCATATATATTCTATTATGAGGAATCTGCAGAATCCTCTGAAGATGACGCACTGTCCTTAGAAGGGCGTAAAAAAGAAGTCATCGACCGCGTAACCGAAACCTTCAACCTGACATAATCGATCCAATACAAAGATCGGTAGAAACTGTCCCAAAAATAACAGTTGGGATGATTTGCCCTGGCATGAATTTTGCATGGATATCTTCACCTGTGCAGTGATTTTACCAGGGCATCTTTCATCCAAGGCAGGCAACTTAACAAGATTGATGGGTGAGATCACTGCCGGTGTAATTGACGCTGATTCCGCCTCATGCTACAATGCCTGCAGGCGGCTGACCATCTGACCGCTTCCCTTTCCGCCTGTTGCCTATGCGATTTACACGAAAACAGCCAAAATGGCAGGTCAATTGAAAGCTTCACCAAAGAAGCAATTTGCTTTGTACGGTAAAGATCCCACCCGCCGGGTAATTTTAATCTGGCTGGTAGTGCTCATGCTGGTGGTCGCCGGGGTTGTGCTGAGTGGTCGATTGATCGGAATGCCTCAGCTAGTCCAAGCGCAACGTGCCCAGGAACAACCAAACGTGCTGCTGCCAGGCAGTTCCCAGCAAAACCGTACAGCCAGTATCGTGCAGACTACACAGACTGCACCCGTATCCAAGCCTTCGCCAACCATCCAGACGGGGCAAACCGACCAATCTAAAAACGAACCAACCCCATCGCAGACATCCACCCTGGAGAGCACAGCTTCGGCAACAGCTCGTGCCAGATCTGTGTCCTTACCTCAACCCCCATCCGATGCTGGAACGATCATACTGGCTATGGACGAAGGGCAGTACGCTCACCTTTTTGCTTACCAACCGCTCTCCATGCCCTTCACCCGGCTGACCGATGGCCCCTGGAAAGATATCAACCCTGAAATATCACCGGACGGGAGGAGTATTGTATTCAGCTCGAATAGGGCGGGACAGTGGGACCTGTACCGCCTCGATCTGGTAAGTGGAAATACGACTCGGCTGACCGACACACCGGAATACGACGGTTCTCCCTCCTGGTCACCGGATGGGCAGTGGTTGGTGTATGAAACTTACCTGACAGAAAACGTTGTCACCGAGCCCACTGCGACTCCAGAAAACAGCCCAGCCATCACCCCAACTCCAGCTGCACCCATACGAGTTGAAAGCCTGGAGCTGATGATATTGCCGCTCGACAGCGACGGGGTGCCGAACGAATCTATCCGGCTGACGAACAGCTCAGCGGCCGATTTTTCTCCCTCCTGGTCGCCGACCGGGCGTAAGATCCTGTTCACATCCAATCGCAGCGGAGAAGAGGAGATATGGCTGGCAGACCTGGATAAGATCGATGATCGCTTCCAGAACCTCAGCAAGAACCCTCTCGCGTTGGATCGCAGCCCCAGATGGTCGAAAGACGGGACAAAGCTGCTCTGGACAGCCTGCATGGATGGGTTCTGCAGCATCCATGTCCTGGATATGCATGCTCCGGCAGGAACCGTTCGCACCGTAGGCAGCGGAGACCAGGCTGCCTGGAGTCCAGATAGCAGCGCGGTGATATCGATCCTCGAAACTCCGAACCGTGTATATCTCACCGGCTACCAACTGCCTGGTTCTGGCTTACTGCTGCCCCCTCAAGTGTTACCAGGGACTGTGCAGGGGATTACCTGGAGCGCATATACGATGGATGAGGGCAGTCTGGATGCCTTCAAACTCACCGCACAGATCACTCCATCCCCAGCGTGGCAGGCTGCACTTACCCCGGTCGCAGACGTACCTAATGGACGCCAGCGCGTTGTAGATCTGCAGGATGTTGAAGCACCCTACCCGATGTTAAATGATATGGTAGATGAGGCATATCTTGCACTGCGGGATGATCTCTCCGAGCTGATTGGCTGGGATTACCTCTCGACGCTGGAAAACGCCTTCGTTCCTCTGACGTCGCCACTATATCCTGGGTTCCTTGGCGATTGGCTGTACACAGCCCGCGCAATCGCCCTTAACCCTGCGCCAATGAATGCCGGGTGGATGGTGGCTGTGCGGGAAGATTTCGGTTCGCAGACCTACTGGCGCATCTATCTGCGCACACGGTTTCAGGATGGCTCACAAGGTGAACCACTCCACCGCCAGACCTGGAATTTCAACGCCCGTAACAGCGGCAATCCCGTACATTACGAGCAGGGCGGCGCACTTGCAGCCCAGGTACCACCTGGATACTGGCTGGACTTCACCCAGCTGGCTGGCAGCTATGGATGGGAGCGCCTGCCTGCACTGACAACCTGGCGTTCTGCCTTTGCGGCCTCTCGTTTTAACGAGTTTATTGCAAGTGATGGGCGCGACTGGCAGTCTGCTATGGCAGAGATCTACCCGGCCGAAGCGTTGGCAACCCCCACACCTGTCCTGCCCCCCACGTATACACCCACCGCTACTCGCTGGCCTACCCGAACTCCCACATTTACCCGGACACCCTGGCCAACCCGGACACCAACCCCAACGCGTACACCAACCCAGACGCGAACCCCCACCGCGGTCAGCCCCACACCATGAGCCGGTACTCCCAATGTGCGGCACTCATCATCCTCCTCATCGTTTCTGGCTGTAAGCTCCCATCCCCGACTCCCTCTGCGCAGAGTAGTACAAGTGCAGCGGCAGTTCCAAGCCGGACAGCCCCCAGCCAGCTGTCTGGAGAATCACAACCCTCACCAACTGCGGTTCTGGCAGCTGAGATTTTGCGATCGGATAACCTGCAGCAGCTCTCAGCACCACTCCCCAGCCCGGTGTCAGATCCACTGAGGTTCGTTTTCCCCACACCCGGTCCGGTGCCAGTATCTGCATGGCGTCCTCCTCTGTATCCAACCCCGTGGGCACCAACTGAATATGATCATTTTTTCTTCTCCAGACCGATAGCAGCAGATGAAATTAACTGGCCGCTGGCAGACTACCGCTATGGCGGCGTCTTCCTACCTGGGGTAGTGCACACCGGTATCGACATCCCTGCCAGGCTATGGACGCCGATTCTGGCAGCAGGCCCAGGGCGTGTCACCTGGGCTGGCTACGGTCTGTACCGGGGTGTTGAAGATCCGACAGACCCGTACGGGATGGCAGTGGCGATCAAACACGATTTCGGTTATCAAGGCGAGACGCTGTACACTATTTATGGGCATCTCAACCGGGTTGATGTTGTGGTTGGGCAGCAGGTAGCCGCTGGAGAGATGCTTGGCCTGAGCGGCGAAACGGGGAAAGTGACCGGACCACACCTGCATTTCGAAGTCCGGATCGGTAAGAACAATTACTTTGTCAGCCGGAACCCGGAGCTGTGGATGGCTCCACCACAGGGCTGGGGCATCCTTGCAGCGCGGTTGATGAACAGTACTGGTGAGCTGCTTGCCGGGCAGACCGTGACGGTAATCTCAGTCAAGAGCGGGCAAACGTGGTATGTTAACTCTTATGGTCAGGGTACGGTCAATAGCGATCCTTACTATCGCGAGAATCTGGTGTTGGGAGACCTGCCTGCTGGCAGGTATAAGCTCTGGATGCCATACGAAGGTACGACTTATAATATCGAGATCGTGATCAATCCCGGTATGGTGAGCTACTTCACATTCCGAGGGAAAAACGGACTGATAACCGACCCACCCGCTACACCACAGACCGCTTTCACTCCGCCCGTGGAAACTGCAACCCCTACCCCTTGACAGCCAGAACATTTGTGCTACACTTGGTACAGGTATATATCACTTTGAATTTACGCAGTACGGGCAAAAATGGTGGTGTCAGGGTTGGCGACGCCAACCCTGACACCATCTCCCACCGACTGTGTAAGTCCTATCACTTTTAATCACGCGCATAGGAGTTAATCGAACATGGCCAAAAAAAATACGTCCGATGATGAGCGTCCTGGATCGAAAGATATTGCCCTCGACAAAGCACTCAGCGACATATCCAAACGGTACGGAGAAGGTGCAATCATGCGCCTTGGTGAAGCGCAGCACCTGGTCGTTGATGCCATCCCCACAGGGTCGCTCTCACTGGACATCGCATTAGGTGTTGGCGGCATTCCGCGCGGCCGTATCACTGAAATCTATGGACCAGAGTCCTCCGGAAAAACCACGGTCTGCCAGCACATTGTGGCTGAGGCGCAAAAATTGGGCGGTACCTGCGCATTTATTGATATGGAACACGCCCTGGACCCATCTTATGCTGCCCGCTGCGGAGTGGACATCGATAACTTGTTGATCTCCCAACCCGACATGGGCGAACAGGCACTCGAGATCACCGAGGCACTCGTCCGCTCAGGCGCGATCGAGGTGATTGTGATCGATTCAGTAGCCGCGCTGGTCCCGCGGGCGGAAATTGAGGGTGATATGGGCGATTCCCCCATGGGTATGATGGCCCGGTTGATGTCTCAGGCACTGCGCAAACTGTCCGGAGCCATTAAACAGACCAATACCGCCGTCATATTCACAAACCAGCTGCGCCAAAAAATCGGGGTGATGTTCGGCAACCCGGAGACTACCACCGGTGGCATGGCGCTCAAGTTCTACGCGTCTGTACGTCTGGATGTCCGCAGAATCCAATCCATCAAGCTGGGCTCTGAGATCATCGGCAACCGGACCCGGGTAAGAGTGGTAAAGAACAAGGTCGCTCCTCCCTTCAGGACGGCAGAATTTGACATTATGTACAACGAAGGTATATCGAAATCGGGTGATCTGATCGACCTGTCATCCCAGCTCGATATTATCGCCAAACGAGGCTCGTTCTACTCATATGGCGACATACGGCTTGGGCAAGGGCGCGAGAACGCCAAAGAGTTCTTACGCCAGAACCCCGACCTGGCGGATGAGATCGAATTGGCGATACGCGAGCAGGCACTCAGCGGTCTGATGCCATCACCATTTGGTGAGCAGGATAACGAAGCCAGCCTGGATGATGGTGAGATGTAATTCTTGATGCTCCAATTGCCTGAATAATGTGATGAGAATTTCGTTCAGCCCTGCCACACGCGGTATTGCTCACAATTTGTGGGTGCTTGGGCTCGGCCTGATTTTGAGCTCTTGTGCAGGGCTGTCTCCCAGCCAAACGGAAGTACAGGTATTCAAACCGCCCACTGCTTCCGTTTCAAGGGTTCCTCCCCCAGCAGCCACAGCTCCCGCTGCCAGCCTCACGCCTACCGCCTCCCAACCCACGGTTCCTCCCACACCTGACTGCACCAACAATCTGACATTCCTCGAAGACATCACCATCCCTGACGGCACCACGGTACAGCCGGAAGATCCACTTGAAAAGACCTGGTCGGTAGAGAACAGTGGGTCATGCAATTGGGAGAGCGGCTACCGACTGAAACTCTTCGCCGGTCCGGCCATGAATGTTCCCGCCGAGCAAGCCCTGTATCCTGCCCGCACCGGCACACAGGCGTCCATCCGGCTTGTGTTCACAGCCCCGCTGGAATCGGGAGCATATCGAAGCGCCTGGCAGGCATACGACCCACAGGGAAAGGCGTTCGGCGAATCGATCTTCATCGATATCGTTGTATCTCCTGCCGCTAACGCCCCATAAACCTGCTGCAGTTTCGTACAGCTAGCTCATCACGACATTAGCAGAATGAGATCGATGCTTGTAATCGGATTCAGGCATCAGATTTTCCTTCAACCACTTGTGGGGGGTCAAAGATCAAAGCCATTGCCAGGAAGAGCGCGCCTAGAATAATACAGAAATCAGCCAGGTTGAACACCGGCATATTATCGACAAGAAAAATATCCGTGACATAGCCAACTGCAACCCTGTCGATCAAATTACCTGCCGCGCCACCTAGGATCAATCCTAAACCCAACCCCACAGGGAGAATATTACGCCGCTTAATGATCCGGGGGTATACAAATAGGATGACGATACAGGCGATCTCGCTGACAGCTATAAATAAGCCGTTCGTTCCTCTCAATACTCCAAGAGTCGCGCCGGTATTCCATGTGTGAACGATCACGGCATAGTCACTAATTGCTTCCCACGGAACCCATGCCTCGCCAATTGCCAGATATTCTCTCACCAGGAGCTTGGAAACCTGATCTACGATGATCACAAGTCCTGCCAGGATCAGCAGGTAAGCATACCCCCACTTCAGACGGTCGAACGTTCTCTTATCTTGCACATTATTTGATAGCATTGCGTCGAACTCTTCACCTGACGTGCCGAATGAGGCTCTATCAAAATTACAATAGAGCCTCGTCGCAGTTTACTCCTGTGAAATCGAAAGTCAGCTGTATTAAACCGACCAGTTCAGTTGCAGGTTAATATTGTAGTCTGTAATCCTCAGACGGTTTGCGATTCCAGTTGGGTTTTTCCATGGTGGGCTCACCCGGGAAGCGAGGGGCATTTTTATTTCCCCAGGCTGCACACGGGGTGAAAGTAAGCTTGAGGTTGTGATTCATGTCCATGGTACTAGACTGAGTCTTACCGCAGGCGGTCACCACGCCGCTATAAACATCTCGCTCGATGGTGAACTTGCTGGTCGAGCCCGGTCCAACCACAAGGAACGAATATGGGTATTCCATGCTGATGATCACATTTTGGTCGCTCTTGTTTTTCACAGTCAGGGTAGCGGGGAATGGATTGGCAGCCACGAGGATCACGACCAGAATCAGTAGTACAACGAGCGCTATTGCTGTCTTTTTCATGAAATTGCCCTCCTAAAAATAGTGGTACCTTGCGCTTATTGATGGTTGTTTCTGTAATATAGGATTACAACTATAGTTTGGGGTTAAGCTGTCGACCTATTTTTATTGCCCTCCTCTCAAACGAACCGATCCTACAGATCCGCCCTGTG
>JAQBDA010000280.1:0-18748 GCA_032124675.1 Chloroflexota bacterium | reverse complement strand
CAGCTGCTCCTTGATAGCGGCCTCGTGCCCCTTGTATTCGCAATCGATCCGCACCGATTCCAGGTATGGGGCCTGTTCCTTCAGCAGCAGGTAGAGCAGGGCGGTGTAGATCATGATGCGCAGCTTCAAGGCACTGCGGCCTGGCCTGTCGCGCTTCAGCGCCTGGTAGGCGGCTTCCTTCTCCGCACCGGATATCGATACACTGAAGCTGGCGCCATCCGCGAATGCCAGGACGGTCGGGCGGGTGGATATCTCTATCCTGCCGCTGAGGTCGAGATCCCCAGCCAGCTTTTCCGCAGGCTGGGGAGGGTGGACCATAATCGCCTGGCTGGCTTCATAACGGAGCGATGCGCCAGAAAGGGTATCTACGCTGACTTGGAAGCGCTCCTGGTATTCACCCGGTTCGGTGTAGTAGGTGAAGGTGGTGAAGCGCCGGTATTTACCGGGCAGCAGGTTCACCGGCTGGCGCAGCGACTCGCCCTGGTGCAGCACCTCTAATTCGACCAGCTCTGCCTGCCCGCGGTTGTGGATTCTTATCGTCCAGCGCACGTCTTCGATGGGTTCGGGGTGCTCCGGGATGAACGAAAGCTTGATATTCAAGTCGGGAGGGCTTTCGCTTTCCTTGTGCGAGAGATCAGGTGGTTTGCCACCCTGCAGGTCTTCTATGACAGCAAAGGATTGAAGCGCCGCTATGGCGGCTTTTGATACGCGGCGGCTGTCATCCTCGCCCAGCTTCTCCAGTGCCAGCCGGGCTGCCGCAGCCATCTGTGAATCCACGCCGGTTAGCAGGCGGGATAGTTCCGTCACCGCTCCCTCGCGCACACCGGCGAACGGGCTGTCGATGGCTAGCTGAAGCGCCTCAGGCAACACCGCCGCTGGCGGGGCTTGAAACGGGCTCCTGGCGATGACCAGCTGCCCTTCCACTTTCTGGGAGAACTTCTGCGGCGTCTGCCGCTTGCCCCCGCTGGAGAGCACCTGGTCGTAGACGTAATCGTACAGCTCGTCCAGGGTGATGGCGCCGTCTTTGTTCAGGTCAGCCGCCCCGGTCTGCAAGCCTTGCACCAGGAAATGCGTGAACACCGACTCTCTGGCTTTGCCGGAGATGTGGTCGCCTTCCCAGGAGTATTCCAGGGCGTTGCTGGCGGTCAGGGTAACCCGCCCGTAGCCGCTGCCGGAGATGATCTCTTTGATCCCGATTCTGCTGCCCAGGACAGCCTTGGCACCGCGGCTCGAGAATGCGCCGCTGTGGCAGCAGTCCAGGATGACCACGTTGCGCCTGGAGCGGGTCTTATCGATCTGGCGGCGGATGAAGGCCGCCTCGACCGTGGTCGACGAGAGCATCACGTTGTTTGTGTCGCTGGCTGCCAGGTACAGATCGTTGTCATCATCGATGATCCCATGCCCGGAGTAGTACAGCAGCAGCAGGTCGTCCTTCCGCCGTCCCCGGTATAGAAGGTCGATCTGGTTGCGGATAACGGCGTATTTTTCGTTGACCAGGGGGATGGTCTGGAAGCCGCCGATCTCGGCGTCACCCAGCACGCTCAGCAGGGCATCCGCATCCCGGCTGGGGGAGACCAGCCGGGAGAATTTCGGATCTTCGAACTCGTAGTTGGCGATTACCAGCGCGATTCTGTCAGCCATTGGCGATCAGATCAGGGTTTGGGTTTGGATAGCTTTTCCACCAGCGACAGAAGCTCTGCCTCGCTCATCTTCTTCTCGGGGGTGAACTCGACCTCCAGACCTTCGGGGGTCTTGATCTTGATCTTGCGGTTCTCGCCGCGCAGCACCCAGCTCTGGATAAAAGCCATCAGGTTGGGCAGCAGGGCAGGGACGGCTGCCAGCGCCAGAGCACCGATGGTGAAGGCTTCGCCTTTGCTGCCCTGGGCGGGTGCCTCTCCTGCGGGGCGCTCGGCTTTTTCGACGCCCAGGTCCAGCAGGTCGCGCCGCAGCTGAATGGTCAGCTGGTCCATGCGTTCGGGCTCGGCTTCCTCTTCCGAGATTGTGATCTGAAATGAAACATTATTTTGTATCATCACCGCTCCTCTGTAAATGTAACTCGCTGGCATTATCAACTGCCAACGGTCAGCTATCGCTCATCTAAGTATCCCATACCCGGAATATATTTACCGGGTAGTTGTGCTGATAGCATTATCGCTTAAAATTCACCGGCTGTAAACTTCGAGCTCCCCGCGAGCTTTCAAATTTGTTTTGTCTGTTCTAATCTAAAATCACCTACTCAGCCTCCATATTTTATGGTATAAGATAGATGACCCTGCTGTGCGCGTGATGCCGCATCCCGGTTTTGAGCCAACACCCACTTTTCGGGTCTCGGACTTCCAATCGTGACGCGATAGGCTTGAGCCAAGGCGGAGCGGCTTGGAGAGGGACCCAACCTGCGAAGGCAGGTTCAAAACTTAGCAGCACACGGCATGGTGGGGTGATAATTTCTCTGCCGCAGTAATGCAGGTGAGGAATTGTGAAGAAGCCTCCGAAGGGATACCCTTTCGCGGGGCTTCTGAATTTTAAGCAAACACCCAATTTTCGTATATTACCTCAGGAGTCAGTTTTCCCAGGGCGCAGCCAGACCAGCAAGATGCCTGCCAGCAGGGCCATGACAGCCCCGAAATAGAATGGAGCGGATGCTCCAAGTCCGGGCCAGCCGCCAATCCCCTGCCACAGAATCCCGGCCAGCACGGATGCCGGGAACGCCATCAGCCCGACCACCGCGTGGTACAGCCCGTAAGCAGTGCCGCGCTGTTCTTGCACCACCAGGTCGGCGATCATGGCGCGTGCCACGCCATCCGTGAGGGCGTAATATACCCCGTAGATCGCGAAGCTCAGCCAGATCTGCCAGCCCTGGTTGGCCTGTGCCAATCCCAGGTAGACCAGGGCGTAGATTGCCCAGCCGCCCAGCAGCAGACGGCTGCGTCCAATGCGGTCGGATAAGGCTCCCGCCGGACCTGCCAGCAGGGTGTAGACCGCGTTGAAGGTCAACAGCATACCCATCACCTGCAAGACGCTCAACCCGCGTTCCTGACCTCTGAGAATGATGAATGCATCGGAAGAGTTCCCAAGCGTAAAGATCGCAATAACCAGCAAAAAATAGCTGAAGCCCCGCCCTAAGCTGCTCCAGGGTAAACCAGCAGCCTGACCTGGAGTCCCTACTGCTTGCCTGGCTGCCGCTTCACGCACGCCCAGGATGAGCACGATGACTGCCAGGGCGGCAGGGATGACGCTGGCGATGACCAGTCGTTGGAACGTGGCGCGGGTCAGCATTTCCAGACCGGCTTGAGAGAGCCAGATGATCGCGGCAGCGATCCCCAACCCGACGAACGCACCGGCCGTATCCGCGGCGCGGTGCACCCCGAAGGCCAGACCGCGCTGCCCTGGCGAGATACTGTCAGCCAGCAGGGCATCGCGGGGTGCCGTGCGGATGCCCTTCCCCAGGCGGTCTGTGAAGCGCACTCCCAGGACAAGCGGCCAGCTGTTGGCGAAATACAAAAAGGGTTTTGCCAGGGTAGACAGCAGGTAGCCGGAGACGGTCAGCCCTTTGCGCTTCCCAATACGGTCGGAAAAAACGCCGGAGAACACCTTGGTCAGGCTGGCAGTCGCTTCAGCAATGCCTTCGATCAGCCCGATCACGGCAGTGCCGACGCCAAGCACATTCTGCAAGAAAAGCGGCAGGATGCCGGTGATCATCTCCGAAGAGACATCGGTCAAGAAGGAGGCGATCGACAGCACCCAAACGTTGCGGGGTAAGCTGGATTTCCTTGCCGGGGTCGGCGGGGCGGGTTCTTCATTTGTCATCAGGTCTGGGCTTCCAGTTGAAATGGCGCTTTAGCTCGGAGGTATAGGACAGGCCGATCTTGTCTTTATGGCTGGCAATCCATTCGGGAAATTTCGTGCCCCCGTTCGGCGGCTGGCTGGAGGTCAGCCGTTCTTCCATCAATCCCTGGGCTTCGTCGCGGGTCAGGATGACATCCCCCACAGCCAAGCCGATGATCTTACCCAGCCCGACTCCCAGCCAGGCCGGCATGTGCATATAGCGCAGTTCCGGCTTCAGATACCTCCCCATCAGCCTGACCATCTGCTCGAAGCTAAAGCTCTCGGGACCGACGGCATCGATCACCCGGGTTCCAGATGCCAGCCCTTCTTGCACAGCGATCTGCGCCAGGTCGCCGACGTAGACCGGCTGCAGGCGGTATTCCCCGGAGCCGAAGATCGGGAAGAGCGGGAAGGTGCGCATCAGCCAGGCGATATTGTTGACCAGGATATCCTCCACGCCGAAGACCAGCGTTGGTCTGACAATCGAGTAGGGCAGGCCGATGTCCACCAGGCTGCGCTCCTGGAGGGCTTTGCCGCGGTAGTAGGGCAGGTCGGAAACGATGTCCGGATGGGTCACACTGATGTGGACGATGCGCCGCACGCCGGCTCGTTTGGCGCATTCGAAAAGGGTGCGCGTATTCTGCACCGCGCCCGAGAAGGTCGCCCCACCATGCTCGAACCTGATCCAGTAGGTGTTGTACAGCACCTCTGCCCCGCGCAGGCTTTCCGTCAGCCGGTCCAGGCGGTCGAAGTTGTAAGGGAATGCCAGTACCGCCTCGCCGAACGGGTTGGGCTTATCCGTATGGGTGGTGATGGTTTTTACCGCCTGGCCGGAATCGAGCAGGCGGCGGGTGATGTAGCGACCGATATATCCGTACGCGCCGGTTACCACGTTCATTGCAGCACCTCGAAGATGAACACGCCATCCCTGGCGTAGCGCGGGGCAAAGGATGGGCTGCCGCGTAAGAGCTGGGCTGAGAGCACGCCGCCGCGCCCGCCGATAAAGACGTAGCGGATGTCTTGCCCGGTCAATAGGGTATGCAGCGCCTGTGGGTCACCGGCGCTGTCGATGACCTGCTGGCTGGTGGCGTTGATGTTCTGGATGTACTCAGGCGAATTGCTCAGACCGTACAGCACCGGGGGCGGGAAGGTCGGGTGCTGGGTGAGGGCCGAGATCCAATAGCCGCCGTCATTGCCGGCGTACTGCCCGTAACCCCAGGCAAACGGGCCGACCAGCACAGTCTCGCCTTGAGGGATGTTCGCTTCAGCCCATTCGATCGCCGGGCGGTCTGCCGCCCGGAACAGGAAGGTGACCGGGTTGAGCAGCGGGATGAGTTGACGCGCAGCCAGGACCGCGACCAGCACGCCTACCCCGGCCAGCAGCCAGCGGAAAGCACCCCGGCCTCTGCTGGGGACATCCTTGTACAGAGACAGCACTGCCTGAGCCAGCACGTACCCGGCGGAGACTGCCATCGGCAGGTACAGGCTGATGGTCACCGAGATGCTGTTGACGAACCCGCTGCCCGGCAGGCCGAACATGCCCATGTTGGCGAGCAGGAGTAACTGCCCCACCCACAGCACCAGCACCCAGGGGAATGCCCTGCGCTGCAGAATACCAACGACTAGCCCCAGCAGCCCCAGTACTATGGCGTAGTTGCCCCAGGCGGTGTTGAGATACGGCCAGGTCACGCCGCTGAACGGTTCTGCGGAAGGCGGAATCCAGGCAGACAGGCGCGGCAAGAGCAGCCCCTGCAGCGAGGGCACCAGCCAGGGTGCCGCCAGGACCAGCGCCGCTGCAGCAGTGACTGCCAGGGTCAGCGCTGTGCGTCCTGCACCAGCCCAGCGTATTCCCATGCCCTCACTCCTGCGCAGGACGACCCAGCGGGCGGCCTGTACGGCTGCGTACGCCAGCAGCAGGCAGACGAAGAAGGCCGTCACCCGGTAGTGGGTCAATATCAAGCCGCCGGCGGCAATGGCTGCCAGCAGGATGGTTTTCCAGTACCTGGCGACCGCCCGTGAAGCAGACAGCCCGGGCGGCTGCTCAGCCCGGAGGCTACGCAGGAGCAGGGCGAACGCCGCCGGCAGGATGATCATCGCCGCAAGTTGCGTGTAACGCCCCCAGCTGGTGTAATAGGCCGGCATGGGCGTGAACAGACCCGCTACCAGCGCCGCCAGCAAGCCTGCCAGCCGCCGTCCGCGCTGTTTGTCCAGCAGGGTAGTGGTGAACAGGTAGACAGAGAACACGCTCAGCGCGTTGAGCACCTGACCAAAATATAGCATGCCGCGTTCCATGCTCAGGTCGGTCAGCCATAAGAAAGCTGCCAGCAGGCTGTGGAAGCCTGGGTGGTAGCTGGTGGCATCGATCTGCAAGGCCGGGGCAAGGCTGGTCGGGAAAGCGCCGCCTTCCAGGATCAGGCGGGTGATCAGGGCGTGGTGTACCGAGTCGACCCACGGCGCGGCTGAGAGGTCGCGCACCATGGCGAACCTGACGACCAGGGTGATGGTGAAGACGACTATCAGGGAAATCGTGATGGTTGGACCGGACCTGATCCAGGCCAGGCGGTCTCTACTCTGAGCGGGATCCTCTGCTGGTGAGCCTGTCGTCTGCAACCTTTTCGTAGACCGCATCCTGCGCCAACCCTGGAAGACTGCCAGCAGGACCAGCAAAACGGCGGTTGCGGTCACCGACCGGCGGCTCCAGGTCAGCCCTGCGAATGAAGTCCAGGCCATCACCAGCGGGATGGTCGCCAGGCTCAGACCGAGAGCCATGCCGGTCTTTTCTCCGGCGTCCAGCAGGCGGTCAGCCCCGCCCCACACCAGCAGCAGCCAGCCGGGCAGCAGCACGATGGCAGCCAGCGGCAAGAACAGCCAGCCGCTGACCAGGATCTGCCCGATATCCTCCAGGAAGGAGCGATTATCATACTGGTATGCCAGGCGGAAAGCGGCGTCCACCAGCAGGAAGCTGCCATCCTGAGCGGCAGTCCCCGGTCCATAGACGTCTTCGAAGCGCCCGAATACCTTCACATCACCCGCGCTGCTGCGCAGGCGCAGCTCGTAGGTGCTGCTTTCGGAGTCAGCCTGGGGAGGGAAGGAAAGGGATATGGAATCAGCGCTGGCTTTGATCTGCGCCGGGGTGAAGAGTGCCTCGGCCAGGGGTGCCGGGCCTTCAGGGCTGCGCCAGAGCTCGGCGGTGACATAACCGGCTGCCTGGTTTTCACCATCTGGCGGGCGCAGCCACATCTCGATCCGGTTCATGCCCGCCCGGCGGGAAGTAAAGGTCTGCCGGAATTCGCTGCCGTCAGTCAGGGTGATGATCGCATCGCTGCGCTGCTCCTGCGAGCCTTCGGTATCCACCAGCGTCATGCAGCCGGTGATGAATTGTGTGGCGAGCAGCAGGAGCAATGCGGGCAGCAGGTAGCGCAGTCTGTTGGGAAGCACTGCCGTCTGCCGGTTGTAGGCGGCGTGTATGCTGCCGAGGCGCGGGGCGTGCCTACTCGCCGGATTTGCCGTTGCCGACATTGGCGCGCAGGTAGGCTTCGATGAATCCATCCAGATCGCCGTTCAAAACTGCCTGGGTGTTGCCGGTCTCGAAATCGGTGCGGTGGTCTTTCACCATCTGGTAGGGGTGCAGCACATAAGAGCGGATCTGGCTGCCCCACTCCACTTTTTGATATTCCCCGCGCAGCTCGGCGAGCTGTTCTACCTGTTCCTGCTGTTTCAGCTCCAGCAGGCGTGCCCGCAGCACGCGCATGGCATTCTCCCGGTTCTGGGACTGCGAGCGCTCGTTCTGGCAGGTGACCACAAGGCCGGACGGCAGGTGGGTGATGCGGATGGCGGTGGCGTTCTTCTGCACGTTCTGCCCGCCCGCGCTGGAGGAGCGGTAGACATCGATGCGCAGGTCGTCCTGGTCGATGTGGATCTCGTCGTCGTCCTCGACCTGGGGCAGCACTTCCACCATCGCGAAAGAAGTATGGCGGCGGTGTGCAGAGTCGAAGGGCGACAGCCGCACCAGGCGGTGGACGCCCTTTTCCGGGCGCAGATAGCCGTAGGCATAGCGCCCGTTGACGGCGATGGTCACGCTCTTGACCCCGGCTTCTTCGCCTTCGGAGAGGTCCAGGATATCGGTCTGGTAGCCATGGTCCTCCGCCCAGCGCAGGTACATGCGCTCCAGCATCTCTGCCCAATCCTGAGAATCGGTCCCGCCAGCGCCGGCGTGGATGGCGAGCAAGGCATCACCCTTGTCGTAGCGGTTGGAGAACATGGCGTAGAACTCGCGCTGGGTGACTTCTTTTCCGATCTTCTCCGCTTCCGCTTCCAGCTCCGGGCGCAAACTTTCGTCCTCCAGGCGCGCCAGCTCCAGGGCGTCATCGCTGCGCTGGCGCAGTAGCTGCCACGATTCGACCTCCTCGCGCAAGGTCGATATACGCCGCATCAAACGCTGGGCGTTTTCAGGATCGTTCCACAGATCGGGGTCTTCGGTTTTCTGCTGAAGTACGGTGAATTGAGCTTCTTTGTCAAGTACGTCAAAGACGCACCAATAAATTCTGGAGTCTTTCCTGGCACACTTCGAGCTTGTCAATCAGGTCCTGCATAACAACTCTCCAATCAAGGATAATACTGCATCCGACTGGGTACTTTAACGTATATGCACAGGAATGTCAATGAGAAAATAATTGCTCTTTGGGAAATTCCAGGGTGAAAGAGAGGGGGGTGTTTTGCGGGCTTAGCCCGCAACCCCCCCCAATTTCCCTTGAACTGCGTAACTTGTATGTTATTGGATCGTCTCCAGGTCGGTCAGCAGCTGCTTATGAGCGTCCATATTTGATCATCTACCGGCTATTCGTTCCAATCCCACAGCCAGAACGCCAGACCCTGCCAATCCCCCCAACGCTCGAAGGCGGCCTCCACTTCCACCCGGGTGATCGGCTCGCCGTGGTACCACTCGCGTGAGACCATCATCAGCGCCCACGAATCGACCGGGATGTAATCGTAGCGCCCTAGCAGCATCAGCAGGTTGGCTGCGGCATAATCTCCCACACCTTTGAGGGACAACAATTGCTTACGCAGCTCTGGGGTGGGCAGGTCGCTCCCCTTGAGCGCTTCCAGGTCCAGCTCGCCGGACGCCTGGCGCTGCGCAAGCTCCAGGATATATGGCGAGCGGTAGCCCAGTTTGGCCTGCTCCCGCAGCGCCTGCACATCGCCATCTGCCAGCCGCTCGGGGGTCGGGAACGCTTTCCTGTTGGGGTCGGCAGGCAGGCGTGCTCCATACTTCTCCACCAGCGCCTGCGCCATGCGCTTCGTACCGCTCCAGGCAGTGTTGGTGGTCAGGACCGTTTTGACCACATCCTCGAAGACCGTCGCGCAGCGCAGGATGCGGCCGCGTCCATCTTTTGCAGCGTGAGCTAATTTTGGCTCGTCACGCACGAGATCGTAAAAATCGGTGAGCTCCAGCTCCAGATCCAGCATCCAGGCGGCTTTCTCCTTCAGCTCCTGACGCTCTTCGGCACTTAATTGCCCGTCGACAGCCACGCTCACGCCATCCGTTATGCCTTGCATAGTTACTTCACATACTTTCCCGGAGCTCAATTCCAGGATGTAGGTGAGACAGTTGTAAGGCTCTTCGCTCTCGAATGGCAGCAGCTGCACCCAGCCGTGAGAGCGCACCAGGTTGGTGAAGGAAAAGGGTGGTTTGGCGTATAAGGTTATTTCCATGCGACCTCTTGCAAGAGTTCAATCGATAAACTTGATAGAGCGCGCCAGTCGAGTTAACCAGCGCAGCTGCTTTTCACTTTCTGTATCCAGTTTACCAGATTGAATCACTCCCAACATCTCTTCCACTTTTGCATCAAATTGGGCCATTCGAGTCTCTTCACACTGGGATGGCACTCCATGTAAAGGGTTAATGATACGATCCAGTTCCAGCTGCTTTGCGGGAGATAGGAATTGCGACACGAATAGAAAACCATTAATGATGTTGTTTTGAGGAAGATTGATTTTGATAATGGCGATCGGTTTGAACCTTGTACCAGGTCCCGGATCGCACACCGATCTGGCTTCTGGAAATTCATAGATCAGCAGGATTTGCGGCGCGATTGCCTGGCACAGCCCTGGCTGGAAAAACTCAGCGCTGCAATCCAATTGTCCGGGTATGCCGAGATAATCGGTGATGAAAGCCCCGCGACCTTCTGAAAAATCGCTGCTCCGCCCGCCGGCTCCCAGGTTGATCTCATCGACGAACTCCCGATTTGTGAAGGAATACCCGTATGCATATCCGGCATACCCGCCGTGGCTTATCATAGGCTCAATCTCCCCCCATTCTGCCGGATACTCGAAGCGTATTCTAAGCAGGTGATCAGTGCAGGTCGTAGCTTTTCCCTCAGTGGAGCATGAGACCCTCATTACCGGCAATGAGGCGCTAGGAGTGATCGTTGGGCTTGGCGTGATTGTCCTGGAAGGTTCTGCAGTAATGCTGGGTAATGCAGTCTGCGTCAGCCAGTATTCTTTATTTGCCACGGCAGTCTCTGTCTGAGCGGGTGGCGGGTAAGGACCCGGATCAAGGGTGGGGAATGCATAAGGATATGCTGCAGCAGGTTCTGTCGCGGTTGAGATTATTATTGCTGTATGGGTTGTTTCGGTTATGGTGGGTGAAGACTCCTGTGTCAGATCTGCTCTGGCGAGCGAGGGATTTGCTGCGCCTCTGGATCTAGAGCAGCCAGAGCAGAAAAGAATGATCAATAAAGGCATAACTCGATGCGTTCGTATCATCTAATTGCTTATCAGCAGAAGTACAGTCTGCACTTTATGGAATATAAATGTCCTCATTGACGATATCGCAGGCTTCGATCATATCCAGGCAGTATTCCAACCGGCCCAGGTTGGCGTCTTCGTTATTGGTACCCAGGCTGAACTTCGCGCCGGCGCGCTTCGCCCGCTTGATGAAGGCCGCGCTGGGTATGCGGAAGTTGGCGTTGATCTCGATGGCTATCCCATGCTCCAAGGCTGCCTGGATGACCCTATCCATGCGCGCTTCGGTCCACAGCTCGTCATAGTCGCTGGCGATGACTTTCGGCAGATAGGTCGGGTTGACGAATATATCGATCGGCTCGTTCGCCAGGACGCTCTCTATCCGCTGCACATAGGTCTCCATGAAGACTTGCTGATCGTCCACGTACACCTCGTCATCGATCCACAGCCGGGTGCGCCTGCCCTTTTCGTCGGTGAAGCTCAGGCTGTCTGTAAAAACGTAATCGTAGCGGCTGATCGCCTCGGGTGAGAACAGGTCTACCCACTCGCGCCCTTCCGCCTGCATGCCCAGGAAAACCGGATATGTGCGCATGTCCTGCCTGAAGCGTCCCAGCCCTGCATCATCGCGGATGAACGTGCTGGCGGTCACGCCGGGCAGCCCTTCGTGGAACAGACCGCAGTTGGGGGCGATGCCGTAGTTTATCCCGGTACGCAGGCTGTTCTGCACCGCCTCTGCCACGGTCACCCCCTTGAGATGGGTGTGCAGGTCGACCAGCGGGAAGCCGCTCATCTGGAGCTCCATGAGCTGGCGGTAGCGTCCGTCGACCAGCGATTGGTCGAGGGCTGGGACGGAAAGCGAAGCTGGCAATCGCCGCACACGCAGTTCCTTGAACTGAATGCTGCCGGCTGACCCGCTGCTCTCCAGGGCGAACGTCCCATAAGAGAGCACCCGCCTGCGAAGGGCTGCCTTCCGCACCGGCTGTTCAGGCTCGGTGTAGTCGACCACCTGTATATCGTTCACCCACACCTGGATGCGCTTACCAGTAACCTGGATGCGCAGGTCGATATCTTCGCCATCTGCGGCCAGGTTCTTGAAGTAGTTGCGGATCCAGTACAGGCTGCCGGTCTTGCAGCGTTCCAGCGATCCGCCTATATCAATGACGCGGTTGTTGATCAGCACCAGGTAGCCGCGTAGCGGAGAATCTTCCGGTTCAAGGCGGGTGTGAAAATAGATGCCCCCACGCGCGCCTGGGCTGCAGCGCACCTTTGCAGCCAGCTCGAAATTCTGGAAGCGGGCTTCCCCGGATAAGCCGGTGTAGAACAGCCTTGCACCCGGACCTCGCGCGGCAATTGTCCCAGCCTCGACCAGGAACGCGGATATATCCCCGCTTGTTTCCCAACCCGCCAGGCTGCTGCCATCGAAAAGAGGCATCCAGCTATCGGGATGTGATTTGTCCGCGTCCGCTGGTGCCATCTATTCTCCCAAGATGCCCTGGATGAACAGGTCGGGGTCGAAGGGCTGCAAGTCGTCCGGTTTTTCACCCAACCCGGCATACAAGATCGGCAGCCCAAGCTCGCGCTGGATGGCGAAAGCCATGCCGCCCCGGGCGGAGGAATCGAGCTTTGCCAGGATCACACCGGTCACTTCAACCGCCTGCTTGAAGGCACGTGCCTGCTGCAGCGCGTTCTGCCCGGTGGTGGCATCCATCACCAGCCAAACTTTGTGAGGTGCGCCCGGCATGGCTTTGGTGACCACGCGCAGCACTTTTTTCAGCTCCTCCATCAGGTTGTAGCGGGTGTGCAGGCGACCGGCGGTATCGATCAGGACGACATCATTATGGCGGTTGATTGCCGATTGGACGGTGTCATAAGCCACCGCGCCGGCATCGCCGCCCATCTGCCCGGATATTACAGGAAGGTCCAACCGCTGCGCCCAGATCTCAAGCTGGTCCACCGCCGCGGCGCGGTATGTATCGGCAGCGCCCAGAAGCACGCTTTTGCCTTCATCTTTGAAGAGCTTGCCCAGCTTGGCGATGCTGGTGGTCTTGCCGGATCCGTTGACTCCCACGATCAGGATGACAGTCGGCTGCGCGGGGAACTCAACCGGGGGAGGCTCCGCCAGCCGCTTGCGCAGCTCCTCCCGGAAGGCCGCTCTCAAGTCGGAAGCTCTGGTAATTCCCTCGCTGCGCTCGCGTTCCCACAGCTCTGCCAGGATCTCCTCACTGGTCTCGACGCCCAGGTCAGCCTGGATCATCAGGGCTTCCAGGTCCTCGAAGGTTTCATCGGTCACCTCGCTGGCGCCAAGCAGGACCGCGATCTGCCCAAAAGTGGATTTGCTGGTCTTTGCCAGCCCATTTTTCCATTTTCCGAATATGCTGCTCATGGGGAGAGATTATATCAAACCTGAAGTTGGGATAAGAGGACTCCGGGGTCGCCTCCTCTCAGATTGGGCTAACGGCTGCCGGGTAGCTCGTGGATCAGCAGCCTGTCTCCGGTCCACACGTAAATCAGCATCCCCTCTCCGAAGGAGGGTGCGATACGGGTGATACGCCCTGCCACAGGCAGCTCGATCGGCATCCAGGTTTCTCCAAAATCCTGGCTGAGCAGAGCACCTTCTTCGCTCCCAAGATAGAGCTGACCGTTGACATGTTCTCCTGGAACCAGGGCATACAACCCGAAGAAGCTGACCGCCTCCGGATGCGCGACCCGCGCCAGCATGTCCGCCCCAATCGCACGCCAGCGGTCCTGGTCCGGGTTGTTCTCACCTTGGACAAGACGGATCATATGGGCAGCGGCCTGCTCGTCTTCCCCCACGCCAAACAAGACGTATAGTGTTTGCTGCCCATCGCTGACTATCAACCGGACCTCGTTGATCTCTTCAGGGTCAACCGGTAAACCTTCATTGAATGCCCTCCACGTCGCCCCCCTGTCGAATGAGCGGTATATGCCGCCAGGACCGCCAACATACAGGCTCTGCTCGTCTGGACCAAGTGCCAGCGCTACGCAGCCGGGCCGCCGGGGTTTCAATGAAGACGGAGCGATTTCAGGCAGCAGTCCGGTGAATACCAGTTCCCAATTCTTACCACCATCCTGGCTGCTGTACAGACCATCGATCCCGGTAGTCAAACTGGATCGCAGGGCAAACAGGCGCTCTCCGTCCAAACTGGCTGTCCATGTGCTCACATTATCCAGCTGGCTTTTCCAGGAATTGCCGCCATCTTCACTACGGAACAGGGTCTGACCGGCACGCACCCATAAAACCCCTGGATTGGTCTCTGACGGGCGGATGTCGTACTGCATGGGCGGCGGACACCTGGTCTGAATATCTGCGTCATATCGCAGCGGGCTGGTTGGGATGGGGAGCCGCTTCCAGGTGTTCCCCCGGTCAACCGAGTAGTACAGGTCGTTGGTCGCCAGCAGAGCGTATAGACCTGCCGGGTTGTGGGGGTCACATGTCAGGCTCAGAACGGGACCGGATAAAGCGGTTATCTGCTCCGGCAGCCGGGTGGCTGTTGGCGCAGGGGTGGGTACCTGGATGGACTCATCGGTCGGGATCGGGGGTGTGGGAGGCAGGATTTTTGGCGCACTGATCGTGCAGGCACTAAGGGACAACATCAGGAGCGTGATACAAGACAAGAACTTCCTGTTCTGGCGCATGGAGCACCTCTTAAAAACCCGGAAAGCAATGGCTGCGCCTTCCGGGTTGGTCGGTCTGTTGTGGCTTTGTCTGGATCAGTATTGAATGATGCGTGGCAGCTGTTTTGCCTGTTCGACCCATTCCGTCACCTGATCTTGGGTCGGTAACTTCCGCACCAGGTTCTTTTCCTGATTGGTATTTGCCAGTGCCTGGTATAGGTTTTCCGGATTGCGCTGTGCCAGCTCTGGGACGGTATCCACCCCGGCGGCTTCCAGAAGGTCTGCGAATTCCGAGCCGATGCCTTTGATGCGATACAGGTCGATCTCGTTGAGCCATTTCAGGATCAGCTTCTCGCTGATGCCTGTTTTTTCTGCCAGCTCCTGGCGACCGGTGCGCGTGACTCCTTCTACCATCAGCTTCCCGGTAGTGGCGATCCCTGCTTCTGCCAGCTTCTGCGAGTAAACCTCGCCGATCCCCTCCACGAATTGGAGCTTCTTGCGCATCTTGACCTCGATGGGATCGTGCGGGTTCACCAATTCCTCACCCTCTGGTGCCGGTTCGTCATCGATTTCTTCCTCTTCCTCGATCTCATCTTCAACCATCGCCTCGGTCTCTTCTTCAAGCTCTTCATCGTCGTCCAGGTCGCCGAAATCCGGGGCCTCGATCTGCTCCTCTACCTCGATTTCTGCGGAGACCTCTTCACCCTGCTCGAGTTCCTCCTCTGCCGATTCATCTTCAGCCAGCCAGGCGGCTGCCAATCCCGCCATGGCAGCTCCCTCTGCCAGGCCTACACCGGAGCTGTCTTCTGCCGGTTCATCGGATTCTTCGATGGCCTCTACTTCTTCGAAGGCTTCGACTTCGACCTCTTCTAGACTTTCCTCGACGGACGCTTCTTCTATTTCTATCTCGTCTTCGGCAAATTCGGCAGCTGCAGCGCCGGCGACAACTGCCGCACCCGCAGCGGCAATGAACGGCGGCAGGTCCATTCCTTCAGCATCCACTTCAGGTTCACCTGCCGCATATTCTTCTGGAATGGGGTACCACTCTTCCCCTGCCTCCTCGCCGGCATCCATAGCGGGCAGTACATCATCTTCAACCTGCTCCTCGAGGACCTCCTCGTCGTAGCCTGTCTCGATAAATGCAGGCTCGGTAGCATCCATTGGCTCCAGGGGAGCGGCATCGTACTCGATGTATTCCACATCCGCGGCCTCGTCTTCTTTGCCGCGAAAGATCAGATAGGTGACCACTGCACCAAGGGCGATGAACAGCAGACCGAATATTAAGGCTACCCACGGATTCAAGCCTGTCGTGGTCTTTGGCACTTCGACCGGTTGGAGGGCGAGGGTATCCACGGGTATACCAGCCACCTGCTCGCTGTACTCAGAGAGCAGCAGCGGTGGCAATGCACCGGGATTCTGGACGATCTCTGCCAGGGCTGTCTCGGCATTTGAACCAAGGGCAAAATAGCGCGCCTGGGCTGTAGCAGTATCGCCGGTGTAGCCGTAAGCTTCGATCCCGGTGGTCAGGTAGTCGACCTGGTACTGGTATAGCAGATCCTCGGGACTGGCGTCCACCCACTGCACAGGCCATAACCACCAGCCAAGCACCATCAGTCCAAAGAGGACACCCAAGACTAAACCAAAGCCCCATGTCAGCAGGGAATTGGTCAGGCGTTTTCCATATTCGTCCATCAGATTCTCCTCCGGCTTATTGAATAACACAAGCGGTGCTTATGTTGATAGGTTGGTTTGTTGTCCGTTTAAACAATTCATGAGTGGTACCCATCGTACAGCGCTTGGGTCACCTGTGAATGCAAGATAGTATTTTTATTGAGCGGTGTATGCAATTTTTATGCCAGTGTAATTATATACTGTTAATTGGATTTCTGGCAATTCGCCAAATGAAATTTTCTAATTCTAGCATTATTACCGGCGTATTGCTTAATGGTGAGATCCTATTCACCACGGCAATTCCCCAAGAACGATTATAATTTCACCCATGTCCGACCAACTTTCCCATATAGACGAATCTGGCGCTGCCCGAATGGTAGATGTCGGTGGCAAGCCGGATACCGAGCGGGTAGCCGTTGCCAGGGGGGAGGTGGTGATGCAGGCGCAGACCCTGAAGCTGATCCAGGAAGGTGCATTTAAGAAAGGCGATGTGCTCACAGTGGCGCAGCTGGCTGGAGTGATGGCAGCAAAACGCACCTCAGAGCTCATCCCGCTCTGCCACCCGCTGCCGCTGAACCACGTGGCGGTCGATATCGCCATCGATCCAGAGCTGCCCGGCGTCCAGATCACTGCCACAACCCGAACGACCGCAAAGACCGGTGTTGAGATGGAAGCCTTGACTGCCGTTGCTGTCGCCGCGCTCACTATTTATGATATGGCAAAAGCGGCAGAAAAGACCATGCGCATACAGAATGTCCGCCTGGTGGAGAAGCGGGGCGGGCAGAGCGGTGAGGTGTTTAACGAGTGAGCGCAACGACGATCCGTGTAAAGGTTCTTTTCTTTGCCACACTCAAGGAACGCACCGGGGTCAAAGAGGTCGACCTGGAGATCCAAGAATCGACCCTTGTGATACAGTTCAAAGAACTGTTGGGAACCAGATACCCTGCTTTACAGGAAGCACTGCCTTCCGCTCTGATCTCTATCAACCGCGAATATGCCTTCGATCAAGATATTATCCCGCACAAGGCGGAAATAGCCATCTTCCCGCCGGTTAGCGGAGGCAGCCGGAAATTGTAACCAGACCGGTCATTCGCCATACTGCATTATCCACAACCTTATGCCCCCAGATCTCCAAGAAAACCCCACGATCTTCAAGATCACCGAAGCAGAATTGGACATGGATGGGCTGCTGGCGGATATCACCCTGCCAACAACCGGCGCCGCGTGCCTGTTTACCGGTATGGTGCGGGCTGTCACGCAGCGCAATGATCCTTATGAGACGGTATACCTGCAGTATGAAGCATACAAGCCCATGGCAGAGGCCAAGATGCACCAGGTCGCAGACGAGATCCGCCAGCGCTGGCCATCCGTCGAAGGGATTGCCATTGTCCAGCGCATCGGGCGGCTTGATCCGGGCACGCCTACTGTCTTGATTGCCTGCACAGCAGCCCACCGGGATACCGGTGTATTCGAGGCAGCTCGCTATGGGATCGACCGTTTGAAGGAGATCGTCCCGGTCTGGAAGAAGGAAGTCGGTCCGGGTGGTGATACCTGGGTAGAGGGGGACTATATACCCGGTGTCGAGGACAAAAACAACTGATATGCACATCTAATCAAGGGTTTCTGGGGTTAATTTGATCAGGTATGGTTCACTGCATTAACTGCCGCAAGCCTTATCCAGAGCATGGCTCGCCGTTCAAGTGCCCGGACTGCGGCAGTATCTTCGATTACAGCGTGCAATTGCCGTATAACCCTGCTCTGGTGAGCACCCGCCAGCCTGGGATATGGCGCTACCGGCATACCTTCGGTTTACCCCAGGATAGTGATCCGGTCAGCCTGGGGGAAGGGAATACCCCCCTGGTATGGGCAGAAGCCTTCGGTCTGCCGGTGGCATTCAAGTGCGAATACCTGAACCCGAGCGGGTCGTTCAAGGACCGAGGCAGCGCGGTAATCGCCGGGTTCTTACGCAGCCGGGGCATTACCGCTGCCCTGGAGGACTCATCCGGCAATGCTGGGGCCTCCTTTGCAGCTTACGCTGCGCGGGCCGGGATTAATGCCCGCATCTTCATCCCCGACTCGGCATCCGGTCCGAAAAAACGGCAGATCGAGGCTTATGGTGCCGATATCGTACGCATCAAGGGACCGCGCTCGAATGCCAGTCAGGCTGTTCTGCGAGCGCTGGAAAAAGTGGATGACCAGGAACCTGGCACAGCATACGCCAGCCATGCCTTCCTGCCGTTCAACCTGCCGGGGTATGCCACCCTGGCATACGAGTTGTACGAGCAGCTGGGCGCAGCTCCGGGCAGCCTGGTGCTGCCTGCCGGACAGGGCGGCCTGCTGCTGGGGGTTTTGCGTGGCTTCGAAGCTTTGCAGGCGGCGGACCTGATCCCGAATATACCGGTCATCGTCGGCGTCCAGGCGCGTGCCTGCGCCCCGTTATGGGCGCTGTTTACATATGGTCAGGCGGGGATGAGCTGGATCGCGGAGGCACCGACTCTGGCAGAAGGCATCCGTGTCAGGGGGCCGCTGCGCGGCGATGCTGTGCTGGCAGCACTCACTGCCCATCAAGGCAGGCTGGTCGCGGTGGACGAGGAGGAGATCATGCCAGGAGTGCAGCAGCTTGCGCGGCGCGGCCTGTATGTGGAGCCGACCTCAGCCGTCGTTTGGGGAGCGCTGGCACAACTCGCTGCCGAGCTGCCGGAACCGATCGCGGTTGTGCTGACCGGGTCTGGTCTCAAATCGGTGCACGCTAAATAAGTTAGGAGTTACGCAGTTCAGGGGAAATTGGGGGTGTTTTGGGGGGGCACCCCCCCCCCAAAAACCCCCGCACCCCCCCCACAACCAAAAAACAAAAAGTAAATGAGGTGGTTGG
>JAQBDA010000279.1:0-5121 GCA_032124675.1 Chloroflexota bacterium | reverse complement strand
CATCTGGTTGGATTGGTACCAGGTCGGGTCAAGCTCCCGGGTTTCATCCAGTGCCTGTAAATCCGCGGGGCGAGCCAGCCACATTTCCGCCAGGGTTGCCAGAAGGTCTTCCAGGTGGAAGAAGAAATCGTAGCGGCTTGCATACAGCCGGTAATAAAGATTGAAAAGCGGTGGAAAATGCCCTTCCAGCCTGCGCATGAAGACGCTCCACGCCTGGGGGTGATCGGAGATTAGGCCAGCAAAACGGGCTTCCAGGCGCGGGATTATTCGGTCGAAAGAGGCAGCGATCTGGCGCTGGGTGGGAATCATCTTGACCCTGCTTTTCTGGCTACATCCCGGATGGTAGTTGGTCTCGTGGACCCACCAGTTCGAGCCAGAGATACTGGTATGGCTGCATATTGATAGACAGCCAACTCCCCTTAGTGTTTGGTGTTTCTTTCCCGGTCAGCATGTTTTTAACAGCAGATGCACGGTAACCCGCCAGACTGAGAGTGAACTGCTGCGGTTCCGGGGAAAGGTTGTTAACGATCAATGCCTTCTCCTGCCCGTAGTTGCGCCAGTATGCGGCGACGGCTGGAGTGCCGGTATCCAGCCAGGTAAAGTCTCCCCACGCAAACACCGGGTGCGCTTTACGCACCGATATCATCCGCCGCAGCGTGTTCCACAGTGAATCGCTGTCAGCCTGCTGAGCTCTTACATTGACGGATTGCGGTCCATACGGGTCGTCTAAAACAATCGGGGAGTACAGTTTTGCAGGTTCCGCCTGTGAGTAACCAGCGTTTGGACCGTCATCCCACTGCATGGGAGTGCGCACACCGTTGCGGTCCGGCAGATCGATATCGTCGCCCATGCCGATCTCGTCGCCATAATAAACGATGGGCGACCCGGGCAGGGTGAAGAGCAGCGAGTTCGCCAGCTCGATCTTGCGGCGGTCGTTGTCCAGCAGCGGTGCGAGCCGGCGGCGGATGCCCAGGTTCAGGCGCATACGTGGCTGAGGGGCGTACTCCTGCCACATCCACTGCCGCTCCTCTTCGGTGACCATCTCCAGGGTCAGCTCGTCGTGGTTGCGCAGGAAGACGCACCACTGGCAATCCTCTGGGATAGGCGGGGTGCGCTCCATGATCCAAACCAGGGGTGTGCGGTCACCCTGGCGCAGCGCCATGTAGATGCGCGGCATGACCGGGAAGTGGAATCCCATCTGGAACTCATCGCCATCCCCGAAATAGGGGCGCACATCCTCCGGCCACTGGTTGGCTTCGCACAGCAGGATCCTTCCTGGATACTTGCGGTCTATGTAGCTGCGAAGTCCTTTCAGGTAGGCGTGCGTTTCCGGCAGATTCTCGCAGTTCGTACCCTGGCGCTCGAATAGATAAGGAACCGCGTCGGCGCGGAAACCGTCGACGCCCAGGTCAAGCCAGTGGTCGATGATCTTCAATATCTCTGCCTGCACCGCCGGGTTGTCATAATTGAGATCGGGCTGTGATGCGTAAAAGCGGTGCCAGTAATACTGACCGGCCTCCTCGTCCCAACTCCAGTTGGAGCTTTCCGTATCCAGGAAAATGATGCGGGTCTCCTGGTATTTACGGTCTGTATCGCTCCAGACATAGTAGTCGCGGTAGGGGGAATCGGGGCTGGAGCGGGCTGAGCGGAACCAGGGGTGCTGGTCGGAGGTGTGGTTGAGCACCAGGTCGGTTATCACGCGCATACCGCGAGCGTGGGACTCATCCAGCAGTTCTTTGAAATCCTTCAGCGACCCGTATGTCTCAAGAATGCTGTAATAGTCAGCGATATCGTAGCCATCGTCCTTGAGCGGGGAGGGGTAGATGGGCATCAGCCACAGGCAGTCCACGCCCAGCTCCTGCAGGTAGTCCAGCTTTTGGGTCAGCCCGCGCAGATCGCCATGCCCGTCGCCATCGCTGTCACAGAAGGCGCGCACGTAGACTTCGTAGAAGACTGCGTTCTTATACCAGAGTTTATTTTCCATAAGTCTGTTATTTCTAGCTGTTTATGATCGGCGGCCTCGGATTGGATAGCAGCAGCATCAAGGCGATGCCTGTCACCGCGCCCGCCATCACCCCGGTCAGCATTACCCCCGGCAGCAGTGCCATCCCGGTGGTCCAACCCACCACGCTGATCGCGATCCACCAGCCTGCCCAATATACTTCCTGGCGCAGGATCAGCCACTGGGCCGTGCCGGTTGTGATCCCCATCAGCGCGCCGGCTAGAAATTCGTTTATCCCTGGGGCAATCGTTAGCAGGAAAGTCGCGCCGAACCCCCAACCGAGCGAGGTGGCGATGATCCAACGCCAAGCGTTATTGATGCGGTGCTGCAGCACCAGCCACTGCAGGACTCCGAGGGCGATCCCAATAATAACGAAAGCCAGGTTGGGCAGCAAGAAGCGCCCCAGCAGCCACCCCAAGGTGGTTGCCATGATCCACAGGAACCACAAAGCCCAATCAAATGTTGGGGATTTTGGATCAGCCATGATTCATGGGGTAAGCAGCAGAAGAGGTATTCGCACCATGCTGCGCATAGAGTCATCATCCTCCGGCAGAAACGCTCGTTTAATTGCTGCCGGTATCAGCTGCCAGTTATTCGAAAAGCCTGGTTGCCAACCGCCGATTGTAAATCGCCTAGTAGATTTATCCTTTCACCGACCCAGCCATCAATCCACGCACAAAGTAGCGCTGCAAGGCGAAGAACACAGCCAGCGGCAGGAGCATGCTGAAAAAAGCGCCTGCGGTCAGCAGATGCCAGTCGTTGCCAAAAGTGCCGGTCAGGTCCGCCAACCGCTGGGTGACTACCTTGAAGGTAGGGTCGACACCTAGGAAGGTCAGCGCCACCAGGTAATCGTTCCACACCCACAGGAACTGGAAGATGGCAAACGAAGCCAGCGCCGGCACAGACAGCGGCAGCACCAGGCGGGTGAAGACGGTGAAATGCGAAGCGCCGTCGATGAAAGCCGACTCTAACGTCTCGCGCGGCAGTGTGCTGATGTAGTTATACAGCAGGTAGGTCGCCAGTGCCAGTCCGAAGCCGGTATGTGCCAACCAGACCGCCAGGAAGGTGCCGTTCAACCCTAAGCTATTGTAGTCTCGCAGGATGGGTACCAGCGCAAGCTGCAGCGGGACAACTAATAGCCCAATAATCAGAATGAAAAATGGGCGCCGGCCGGGGAAGTTCATCCAGGCAAAACCGTAAGCAGCAAAGGCAGCGATCAATATCGGAATGATGGTAGAGGGGATCGCCACTGCTAGGCTGTTGATGAAGGCTTGGGTCATGTTCTGCCCTGGTACTGATTCAGTGGTTCCATCCGCCTTAGTGATCTCGTAGCTGCTGGGCGTCAAGATTTGCCGGTAATTGTCCAGGGTGAAATCCCAAGTGACCGTCCACACCTGCTTTTGGACTTCAATGCGACCCAGGCGCTTGTTGCCCACCCAGGTGACGCGCGTGTCCCCATCGGGGGATGCGACCCCTTCACGCAGTTGGTCGAAGGTTCCTTGAACACCTTCCACGGACATCACGCTGTCCGGATCCAGGTTTAGCTCTTTGGGATCGAAGACCGCGACCGTCTCCCACTCGCGATGGGGGAACACATTCCACCAGCCCGAGGTCTGGATGTCGAAACGGGTGCGAAAGGAGGAGACCAACAACCCCAGGGTGGGGATGCTCCAGATGACGATGATCAGCACCAGGATGGTGTTGACTAATATGACGTTGGTTCGAGTTTGTCTGCCCATTTTAAAACGCCTCCTGTTCCCGGAACTGTCGCAGGTTGTAGATCATCACCGGGATGACGGTGACCAGCAGGATGATGGCGATGGCTGAGCCGACTCCCGAGTTCCGGGCAGTGAACGACTGGCGGTAGAACTGGGTGGCGATCACATGCGTGCCAAACTGCCCGCCGGTCATCACCCACACCACATCGAAGATCTTCAATGTGAAGATGACAATCGTCGTCCATACCGTGATGATGGTGCCCATGATGTAGGGGATCATGATGCGCAAGAAAATCTGGATCTCTGTAGCGCCGTCGACGCGCGATGCTTCTATAATCTCCTCCGGGATGCCTTTGAGCGCAGCGGAGAACAGCACCATCGAATACCCGGACTGCAGCCAGATGACGATCAGGATCAGGAACAGATTGTTCCAGGGTGCGATTGCCACCCATTTATCCCAAGGGTGAGGCTGACCACCCAGGGCGACGGTGATTGCACTCAACAAGCCGATCTGGGGCAGCTCGATTGGACGGGTTTCGTACATAAAGTTCCAAATCACGCTGGCGCCGACGAAGGAGATTGCCATGGGTAAGAAGATCAGCGATTTGGAAACTCGCTCAAATTTGCTGCGGTCAGCCAACACTGCGATCAGCAATCCTAAAGTAACCGACAGCGTGCTGCCGAAGACGATCCACATCAGGTTGTTGCGCAGCGCCTCCTGCAGCAGGCGCTCACTGAACAGGGAGATGTAATTTGCCAGACCGACAAAAGCGGGACTCTGCAGGGCTTCGAGGATATTGGCGCCTTTAGGTGGGCCATCCCGTCCAAACAGGCTTAACCAGAAAGTACGCACCACGGGAAAAGCCAGATACCAGAACAGGATAGCCAACGCCGGTCCGACGAAAACAAAAGGAGTCAAACGCATCCGCCACTGGTCAGGTAGGCGTTCGACAATGCCGTTGAACACCCAATAGAGCAACGCGATACCGCCTACACCCCACACGATGGCGACCGATGCGATCACCCATCTGGGAGCATCGGTGTCCCTCAGAAAAATGAAGCCGAAGTAGATAACGATAAAAGCCAGCATGGGGATGATGACGGCCACAAACAGGCGCCCAAGCCATGCGATCAACCTGGTTAAGGCGCTGCCCTCTTGATCTCGTGTCGTATCAAGTTGTGCCATGAGACAACTCCTTTGTTTTAAGACTGCCAGTCCTTAAAGGACTGGCAGTCTTACTAAGTGCTATTTACTATCTTGGCCAGGAGGCGTCGATTTCAGCCAGGACGGTATCCAGGTCAGCAGCGCCGGAGACATAGTCGGTCATGCCGGTCCAGAAGGAGCCAGCGCCGACTTCGCCGGGCATGAGGTCGGAGCCGTCGAAGCGGAAGGAGGTCGCC